>SBHJ01000076.1 GCA_006226465.1 Alphaproteobacteria bacterium
GAAAGCGCACGGCAGATTGCCATGGGGCTCGATCACAGGCCCACGGTAATTGGCGAGCACGAGGCGTGGGTACAGATCCGCGCGCACCAGCCTGCCGGTTTTGAGCCTGCGGGAAAGAATGACCCGATGCTGCAGCTTTACACCTCGGGCACCACCGGCAATCCCAAAGGTGTGCCGTTGACCAATGGCAATCTGCTTGGCCTGCGTCCGCATGCCCATGCCGCCAAGCTGCCCTGGGCCGAATACCTCCCCGGAGATTGCGTGATGGTGGCCATGCCGGTCGCGCATATCGGCGGATCGGGTCTCATCAACCTGTCCTTTGTCAGCGGGGTGCGTGCGCTGATCCACGCCGAGTTCAATCCGCAGAAGATGCTGGAGGGGATCGAGCAGGGCGGAACGCACATGTTCATCGTGCCCGCCGCGCTGCAAATGGTGATCCAGCATCCGTTGGCCGCCAGCACCGATTTCTCCAACCTGCGCTATCTAATGTATGGTGCGGCGCCCATGCCGCTCGAACTGCTCAAGCAAGCGGTCAAGACCATGCCCACCACGGGCTTCCTGCAGGCCTATGGGATGACCGAAACGACAGGAACGATATGCAGCCTGCCGCCCGACGATCACACGCTGGAGGGTAACAAGCGGATGCGTTCGGCCGGAAAGGCCGTGCCGGGGGCTGAGATCGCGATACTGGGCCCTGACGGCGAAGAATTGCCGCCTGGCGAGATTGGCGAAGTGGCGGTCAAATCGCCCTCCAATACATCAGGCTATTGGCATCTGCCCGAAGCGACTGCCTCCACCATCGACGCAAATGGTTGGCTCCACACCGGCGATGCCGCCTACATGGACGAGGACGGTTACATCTACATCCAGGATCGCATCAAGGACATGATCATCACCGGGGGCGAGAACGTCTATCCGGCCGAGGTCGAAAGCGCGATTTATGGCCACCCGGCTGTGGCGGAAGTGGCGGTGATCGGGATCCCCAGCGAAAGGTGGGGCGAGGAGGTCAAGGCCTGCGTCGTCGCCAAGCCGGGGATGGAGGTCGATCCCAATGACGTGATCGCATGGGCACGTGAACGGATCGCGCCGTTCAAGGTGCCCAAGAGCGTAGATGTAATCCCGGAACTGCCGCGCAATCCCACCGGCAAGGTGATGCGGCGGGAACTGCGTGCGCCCTATTGGGAGGGGCGCGAGCGACAGGTCAATTGAGGAACGGGGCTAGCTTAGGTCTCGTCATCAACCGCATCGGCGGCCGACTTCAGGTCGTCACCTACGCCGCGCACGGTATTGCAGGCGGTGGCAGTCAGCGCCATTGTTGTGAGAGCGACTGCTGTCAGAAGCTTGCGTAGCATTGCGAGAATCTCCTTGTTTGCCCGCGTTTCATATCCTCAAAATCGTTGCTTGGCGATGAATTGCTAGACCGATGCGGCAGATTGGGCTCGTTCGACTGCAAGCCGATGTTCGCGCCAGGCGATCAGCACACCGGCGCTTATCACCAATGGCGCACCAATCCACGTTGCCGCCGATGGCAACCGGTCGAAAATCACGGCGCCGAACAGTGCTGCCCAGATCAGTCCCGAATAGTCCATCACGGTTACGCTGGCGACGGTACCAAGGCGCAGCGCCGAGACCAGCAGGAACTGGCAGGCGAGACCGGTCGCACCCATTCCGGCCAGCAGGCTCCATTGGTAAGGGCTGTGGCCGGTCATGACGAAGGGCATCAATGGGGCTAGGAGCGGAACGCAGAACATTGCGAAATAGAAAACGGTGGTCAACGGCTGCTCGGTCCTGCCGAGGTCGCGGATCTGGATCGAGATAAGGCCTATCACGAACGCCGCACTGAGCGAACAGGCCGCTCCGATCAGGGGGATATGCCCGTCCCCGGGCTGGGCGATCACCAGCACGCCGGCAAAGCCGAGGAACACGGCCGACCAGCGCCACAAACCAATTCGTTCGCCCAGCAAGATGGCCGACAGGATCACCGCCCAAATTGTCGAAGTGAACGTGAAGACGGTCGCTTCCGCCAATGGCAGCAAAGTAACCCCGGCAAAGTTGAGGAACAGGCTGATGATGCCGTAAAGCGCACGCACTCCGTGCGCCTTGAGCCGCTCGGTCCTGAGCGAGGCAAGGGATTTGCGCGCCCAGAACCACAGCAACAGGATCGGGATGGTCGGCAGTTGCCGCCAGAATACGATCTCAATCAGGTGGACACCGCTCTCGCTGGCAAGTTTTACCAGCACCATCATGATTGCCAGCATCAATGCCGCGCCCAGCCGCAGGATCAGCGCGAGCATGGGGCGTTGGCTATGATGCAAATGCTGGTCCACGGCTTGAGCCATAGGCGGGCCTGCAATCGATGCAAGCGCACGATTGCACCCGCGCATCTGCACCCCCATATGCGCGCGATATGGAACTCTACCGCCTCTTTGAATTCGCCAGCGACGCTGCGCGGCTGGCCATGCTGGGCGGGCTGTTCCTGCTGCTGGCGGGCTTTGCCTCGTTGATGGAGCGTCGGCGGCTCAAGCGCGCCGAGATCAACCAGGT
>SBHJ01000190.1 GCA_006226465.1 Alphaproteobacteria bacterium
CTGCACCACCGGAATTTGCCTATACCGACTTCGGACCGGCAGGGGCTATCATATCGGATGGGCGCGATGATCGTTTCGGATTCCGCCTGGTCCGCTTCGCCAATGGGGTGCGGCTCAATCTGAAGAAGACCGACATTCGCAAGGATCGGGTGAGTTTTCGTCTCACACTCGACGGTGGGCAATTGCTTGAAACGCGCGAAGCCCCGCTCAAGACTGCGCTGGTCTCTTCGCTCCCGCAAGGCGGATTGGGCGAACACTCGCAAGACGAATTGGAGACGATCCTGGCGGGGCGCAGTGTGCGCCTTTCGATCTCTGCCAGCGCCGATGCCTTCAGCATGGGCGGCGGCACCACCCCGCGCGACCTGGCGCTGCAATTGCAACTGCTCGCGGCCTTCCTCACCGATCCGGGCTATCGGCCGGAAGGGGTCGAGCGATATCGCCGCAACGTGAAGAGCTTCTTCGCCAGCCTCGATGCCACCCCAGCCCAGGCGCTGGGCAATCAGCTGGGTGCGATCCTGTCTGACCATGACCCACGCTTCACGCTGCAACCGCAGGAAGCCTATGAAGCGCTGACTTTCGAACAATTGGCCGTCGATATCGGTGACCGTCTGACGCAAGGCGCCATCGAACTGGCGCTGGTGGGCGATTTCGATGAAGAGGCCGCGATCGGCCTTGTTGCGCAGACCCTGGGCGCGCTGCCTGCGCGCGAAGGCGAATTCAATGCGCGTGCCGAAGCCCGCCAGCGCAGCTTCACACAGGACCACAGCACAAGGCGGATCACGCATAGCGGCGAAGCAGACCAGGCGCTGGTGCGGATGACCTGGCTGACGACCGACGACAGCGACCTGGATGAGACCCTGCGCCTGAGCCTGCTCGACCGCGTGGTCCAGATCGAACTGCAAGAGCAATTGCGCGAAGATTTGGGCAAGTCCTACTCGCCCAGCAGCGACAGCTCCCCGTCCAAGGCATGGCCCGGCTATGGCACATTCGCACTCTCTGCCTCGGTCGATGTAAAGGAGGTCGAACCAACCCGCGCGGCAATCCGCGACATGCTCGTATCCTTGCGCATTGCACCGGTGGAGCAGGATGTGCTCGATCGGGCGCGCCAACCGTTGCTCGAAGCCTATGAAAATATGCTCGATACCCTCGAAGGGTGGATGTCGCTGGCCGACCGTTCTCAGAGCGAGGCGGACCGGCTTGGCCGGTTCCTGCGAGCGCCCGATATCCTCAAGGCGATCACGCCCGCGGACATTCTTGCAACCGCGCAGCGCTATCTTGCACCTGAGGATGCGGTGGAAGTGTTGGTGCTGCCGCGAGAAGAGGCAGGCCAAGGCTAGAAAGCGGGGCAAAGGCCGAACACGCGATTGCGATTGCGGCAAAGCACGCTATAGGCTCGGCGCGGTCCGCAGCAGATTGTCGCAAGGAATGCCGCATGAAAGTCCGTATCCTCGTTCGCCTCAAGCCCGGCGTGCTCGATCCGCAGGGTCGCGCCGTGCACCATTCGCTCGAAGGGCTCGGCTTCAAGGGTGTTGAAGATGTGCGGATTGGCCGGATGATCGAGCTCGACGTGGCGGACGGCACCAGCGATGAAGCGCTCGATTCCATGTGCCGCCAGTTGCTCGCCAATATGGTGATCGAAGATTACGCGATCGAGAAACTCGCTGCGAAGGAACCTGCCTGATGGCTTTCCGCGGCGCCGTCATCACCTTCCCCGGCTCCAACTGCGACCGTGACATGGCCGACGCGCTGGAAAAGGTTTCCGGAGAAGAGGCAATCCGCGTGTGGCACGGCGATGCCGAATTGCCTGATCGGCTGGACTTCATCGCCCTACCCGGCGGCTTCTCCTACGGCGACTATTTGCGCAGCGGCGCGATGGCGGCGCGCAGCCCGATCATGCGGGCGGTAGTCGATGCTGCGGGCAAGGGCGTGCCGGTGCTGGGTGTGTGCAACGGCTTCCAGGTGCTGACCGAGGCTGGCCTGCTGCCTGGTGCGCTGATGCGCAACGCCAGCCAGAATTTCATCTGCCGTACGGTGCCGCTCAAGGTCGAGAACAGCCAGTCGCTTTTCACCGGGGCCTATGATTCGGGTGAAGTGATCGAAATCCCGGTGGCGCATCACGATGGCAATTTCTTCGCCGACGAGGCCACGCTCGACAGGATCGAGGGTGAAGGGCGGGTGGCGTTTCGCTATCTCGATGCGGTCAACGGTTCGCGGCGCGACATAGCGGGGATCCTCAGCGATACAGGCAATGTGCTGGGGATGATGCCGCACCCCGAACGCGCGATCGAGCCCGAACACGGCAGCAGCGATGGCCGCCGTCTGTTCGAAAGCGCAATTTCGGCTTTGGTCGAAGCTTGAGGATTTGTGTGTCAGGCGCTCTGGCGCATTGAACTTACGAACAGCCGCAGCGCGTCTTGCGCCGTCATCGGGCGGCCGAAGTAGTATCCCTGGATTTTGTCGCAACCGAGCTTGCGGATCAGTTCGGCCTCTTCAGCGGTTTCGACACCTTCGGCGGTGGTGGTCATGTCGAGGCTCTG
>SBHJ01000103.1 GCA_006226465.1 Alphaproteobacteria bacterium
TATTCGATTTGCGGGATACCGAAACTCAGGATCGTTTCGCGACCGCCGTGCTTCAGGAAATGCCGCAGCACTTCCTTGTCCTGGAAGCATTCGAGAAACATTTCCTCGTGATTGCCGATCAGGATTCGCACGCGCCGCTGGTCCTGCCACTCACGGGCACGTTGCAGCACGCCCGCCGATTCCGGTCCGCGATCGACCAGGTCGCCCAACAGGACAACGGTAGTTGCCGCTGCGCCGGACGTGGCATCGTCAGCCTCGATCGCGGCGATCAACGCATCGAACAGATCCAATCGTCCGTGGATGTCACCCACGACATAATAACGCTCGCCAGCAGGCACGCGCGGCGGCGCGGCGGGGACCGCGGCTGGACGAAACAGTTTGCGCAAGGGTTCGAAGATCATAGGATTTGTGCCTTGGGGGCTCGCCAAGGCCTTAGGCGAGTGTTCGATGATCGGCAACCTGAGTGCGCGCGGTCGATGTTCTCATAGTGGTGCACATTTTCAACACTTGGCGAGAGATGCAAGCCGCGGCGCGTTTTTCCTTGTGCAGTGCAGCATAACATTGCAGGATGGCGGCACATCAGGAAGAGATCGCTGGAGTTCAAACAGTGACCGCCAGATGTGCAGGTGGGACGAAGCAACAACAATAGACAAGGAATTTGTCATGCTCACGTCCAATCGCGGCATTTTCGCCGCAACCCTTCTTGCCGGTCTTGGTCTCTCCGCAACACCGGCCTTCGCGGAAACCGATGATGTTGTTCAGTTGGCCGACGCGAGCGCAGTCGAATTTGACCGCGCCGCAGAGCCTGTGCTGATGCACGATGTCAGCTATGTCGGCGGTGAAAGCGAATTCGAACTTTCCGGAAACGTCTCTTTGGTTTCGGACTATCGCTTCCGCGGCGTCTCGTTTTCGGATGGAGATCCGGCGCTGCAAGGCGGAATCGACTTGGCTCACTCGAGCGGGTTCTATATCGGAACCTGGGGTTCCACGATTTCGGGCGGCACACCATATGGTGAACTCGAAGTGGATCTTTACGGCGGTTGGAGCGGCGACATTTCAGATGGCGTCTCCTTCGACGCCGGTCTACTGTACTACGTCTATCCGACCGAGAACGAGCTCGCTAACGCTCTCGATGTCGATACAGACTATTTTGAGCCCTATGCCTCGATCGGCACCTCGTTGGGTCCGGTCAGCGCAACGCTCGGCGTAGCCTATGCCTGGGACCAGGCTTCGCTCGGCGATCAAGACAATCTCTACATCTCGACCGATTTCGAGGCTGCCATTCCCAACACCCCGCTGACACTGACGGCGCATGCCGGCTACACCGATGGCGTATTTGCCACGCAGGCGGACGGCACTTCGTTCGACTGGGGATTAGGGGCGAGCTACGCGGTGACCGGTAGCCTCAGCCTGGGCGTGAACTACGTCGATACGCAGGGTCCGGCGATTGAAGATTTCACCGATGCCGGGTTCTTCTTCACCATCGGATATTCGATGTAACAAGGATTCAGGGCCCGCTTCGCGAGATCGGAGCGGGCCTTGGTTCTTTGGCGCGAGATTATCCCAGCGAAAAATCGACCGTGGTGACCACCCGCACCTTTTTGTAGGGGCTGTCGCTTACCCCCCATCCGCTGCTTTCGCCGTCGCGTCCTTCGATCGTGAAATAACCCTGTGTTGCCTGACGGATCGGGCCCACGCTGGCGCCGCTATCCTTGGCAAACTGTTCGGCTGAAGCGCGCGCATCCTTGGTCGCTTCTGCGACCATATCGGGCTTGATGTCGTTGAGCTTGGTGAAAGTATAGCTCATGCCTGAGCCTTCCTCCAGCATGACCCCGCGATTGACCAGGTCGAATTGTTGCGCGACCGCCTTCTGGGCCAATTTGATGTCATTGGTTCGCAGAGCCAGCCGCTGGCGGACGGTGAATGTCGTGACGCCCCGGTCGCTGTAGCTCGAAACATTGGCGCCGGTGGGCTGGAGCGCACCCTTGGGAAATCCAAGTCCGGCGAAGAACTTCTCGATCGACTTCGTGTCCTGCTGCACCTTGGCCTGCGCTGCGCCGAGATCTGTCGAGCTGGAAGAATAGGAAATGGTCCAGGTGGCAAGGTCGGCAGTCACATCGCGCTCGGCCAGGCCGCGCACCGTGACCGAGCGCTCAGCTTCCTTGGCACGAAGAAGGCCGTTGCCGAGCAGGTAGCCACCGAAAACCAGGCCCAGCGCGGCGATCGATGCAGTAGTGATCCAGCGCAGGCTAACCGGATCTCCGGGAAATCCAGCGTTCGGGTAATCGTTCGCTTGCACTGATTGGTCGTTCATCGCATCCTCCTGTCACTGGGTGAGTATGCGGTGAGTTGTGCATTTCTGTCGATGAACCGATTTTGAACGGATTGGAGTGAGCGTGGTCAAATATCTTCACAGCATGATCCGGGTGACCGATCCCGAAGCGACGGTGGCATTCTTCGAGTTGATTGGGCTGGAGGTGGTGCGTCGTTTCGATATCGAGGCCGGGCGGTTCACATTGATCTTCCTGGCCGC
>SBHJ01000048.1 GCA_006226465.1 Alphaproteobacteria bacterium
CAGCGTTGACTACGCCGTTGCAACCCATCCGCGCTGCTGCCGCCAGTCAGCCGGCAAGTCTGAGAAGCGGCTCAAGCCAAACCTGGAAATATCGGCGAACGAACAAGTGCCCTCAAGCACGAGTTCGCTGACCGCGCGACCTGAGGCGGGGGACAGGCCAAAGCCGACGCCAGACATGGATGCAATCGTCACGTTCTCTGGGTCGCTCATCCGATCGAGTATCGGGCGGCCGTCCGGTGTGTTCTCGAAGATTCCCGCCCAGCTGCGAATGATGTTTAGCTTGGCGGCACCAGGCATCAGCTCAACAAGCCGCCGGGCGATATTGCGCGTGAGCGGGGTCGCGGGTCGAGCCAGCGGACCGGCTTCCCCAACCTCGACCCATTCGTGCGGCCCGCCCCCATAGGCCAGATTGCCGCGCAAGGTTTGTCGTCCATAGAGGCCGTTGCCATCCACCCCGCCGATCTTCATGAGAGGCGCCGGTTCGGTAATGATCATTTCTGCCCGGCCGGATACCAACGGTATATCTATTCCCAACTTCGAAGCGAGGGCGGCGACTTGTGGTCCGGCGGCGAGCACCACTGCGTCGCATTCGATCGGCCCCAGTTCGGTCTTCACGGCGGTTACCTTGCCATTCCGGCAATCGAACCCGGTCACGCGGTTGTGCTGCAGGATTAGCCCACCAAGATCCTGCAAGGCCCAGGCATAGGCCTGAACGGTGCGTTGGGGATTCGCATGCCCGCCAAAACGATAATGCATGCCGCCTTCGCAGTTCTCTCCTGCGAATGACACGACCTCGCGTACTTGATGGCCGTCGAGCACATCGACCCGATAGCCCAGCTCGCTGCAGATATTTGCTACGTAGCGTTCCTGCTCCATCTGACCCGGTGAAATGGCCATAACAATTCGCTCACGGCGATATTCGGTAGGGTAGCCCAGAAGCTCGTCCATAATTGGCCACAGGCGCTGCTCTTCGTCGAACAGAGGGCTCTGATAATGCGATGCGCCGCCGCCGTTGCGGCCCGATGCTTCCCAGCCGACGATACCCTTGTCCAGTACCACAACTTTAACGCCGGCGCGCGCCAACCACCAGGCTGTGCTGAGACCGGTTACACCGGCGCCGACTATTATGACCTCCGCGTGTTTCACAGGCCCATCCCGTCGCCGATCGCTTCGTAATATTCGTCTTCCTTGGGTGTTCCGATATAACTGTAGGGCAGCCATTGCTCGGGAATGCCCAGCCAGACATCCCAATCGGTGCGCATTTCCTCCTGCTCTTCCCAGTCGGCAATCACGCCCAATGGCAGAGGACGCACCGGGGCGCGGTGACTGGCGAGCGGGATGGTGCCAAAGAGAACCTCTGATTCTATTGCCAGCAGCATCGCCACCTGGTCCCGGCACCGTCGGCCCTGGCATACACCCATTCCGGCCCGGGTCAGGCGCTTGATCTGGTCCTGGTTTGCCGGACCATCGGCCAGAAGGGTTTCGAGCGAACGGGCCGCCATTGCTGGCGGTCGTTCGAGATATCTTGGAGGTTGGACCCCGATGAGGTCGGCTTGCGTCACTTCTTCGCACTGGCAGATAATTGTGTCCGGGCTACGTGTTGCCATAAGTGCCCGCGCCCAATCCATGCGATAGGCGATGTGATCGAATCCTTCGTCCTTCAGCCCAGCGCAATCGCCGACCACGCTGATCCTGTCATTGCTGCCGGGAACGAATCCGCCGCGCAATGGATCAAGGTGCGTTTTGCCATGCATGGCGTCGACCAATTCGATGGCAGGGATCAGGCCTACTGCCATGCAGATCGTGTCACAGGTGATCTTGTCACCGTTGCCGAGAATCGCACCGGTAACCCCCTCGAGCCCGCTCATCGCCTCAGCAATCGTGGTGCCAAAGATAATCGGAGTTCCTGCCTGCTCGATCTCCGCGACGAGCGCCAGGCTGCCCTGCGGTTGATCGCGGACCTCGACGATTGCGGCAACCTCGACTCCTCGTTCCCGGGCTAGCAGTGCCGTCTCCAGCGCAAGATCATGCGTCCCGGCGACAACCATTCGCCGACCTGCAAATGTGTCGTAGCGGGTCAGGAGCATTTGAAGAGCTCTCGCGCCCATTACTCCGGGCTGGTTCCATCCGGGGAATGCGATAGCAAGGTCACGAGCACCGGTGGCAAGGATCAGATGATCGAACCCGACCAACCACGAGCGTTCTTCGTTTGCGAGCGCGACGGCCTGTTCAGGCATTGCCGCACTTCCCTGGCCGTTGCGATAAATGCCCCAGGCGCTGGTCCCCAGCAGCACCTCGACACCTGCGTCGATGGCTGACTCGATCAGCGGCTCGCTTGTGAAAATCGCTTCAAGCATGCGCTCGCTATTCAGCGCCGCCGTGGTCATCCGGCCTCCGAACCACAGCGGAATGTCATGACCCATCAATGCCCCGCGCACGGGATTCTCATCTACCAGCAAGACCGTCCCGCCCGCCTTGGCGGCTTCGATCGCGGCGGCACATCCACTAGATCCGGCTCCAATTACAACTGTGTCAAAACGCTCTGCCGGTTGGGTAAGCTTGCCATTGATGGCGTGAATGTCGCGCTTGTGTGATGTTTCGTATTCCATGGCCTGTACCTAGCGTGACAGGGCGGCTCGTCCGTGAATCCGGCCGATTTGCCATGTGGCCAACAAGCCCAGCAGGCACAAGCCCGAGATGATGCCAAAATATATTTGGTACCCTCGGGCGCCGCCGTGATCATCCAGCAGCACGCCACCAAGCAGCGGCATGAAGATATCGGGCGTGTACCCAATCATCGATATCACACCCACCGCGCTGCCGGTTAGCTTTGGCGAGATTCGACATTCTTCGAGCAAGGCAAAATAGATACCGCGATGGGCGAAAATCGCGATCGATGCGATCACAATGTTGACGATCATCAAGCCGACGAGCGATGCACCCCCGGACAGCATCGCAAAGCCGGCGAAGCTCACCATTAGTACCACAAAGCCAATGGTGACTGTTTGCCAAATCCCGATCCGGTCCGCCGCGAACCCGGCCGCTGCTGCAAAGATCGGCTTCAACCAAACCTTGCCCGCGGCGATAAACCCGGCGGCTACCACGCTCATGCCAAAGACTTCGCTGGCATAAGGCGTGAAATAGAATGCGCCCCAATAGGCGCTGTAAGATGTCAACACCACGATGGCGATCAGCCAAACCGATGGCTTCTTCAAGACAAGAAACAGGTCAGCGATGCCGAACTTGGTGGAATCGTCGTCCCGTTGCGGACGATCCGGCTCGAGTGTGCGCCAAACCACATATGCCAGGGCCAAGTGAATGGTTGAATAGATGATTATGACCTTGGAGAACGCAGGAATGTCTCCACCTAACCAGGCAAATGCCGCAACCATCAGCGATGCCAATGCGGCTTCGGACAGTCCGCGTCCCGCCTCGAGCAGTCCAAAAGCCTGGCCTTGCTGATCCGCCGATGCCCAATCGCGCGTGGCCTTCATCATGGCACCCCACATCATCCCCACTGTTGAGAAACCCCAGATGGCGTGGATCAAGAGTGCGATTTGGAACGAAGGGAGGGTTGCAAGAATGAACCCAAGCAATCCGGTCGTGACCAGAGACAAAGCAATAAGCAGCCTGGAAGAAACTCGATCGGCCAACCAGCCGCCGATCGGATAGGCGACAAGTGAGGCGGCACCATATGTCGCCATCAGGAGCCCCGATTGGGTATTGGAAAGGTGGAGTGATTGGCGAAGCGGCTCGTAGAAGAACTCGCGCAAGAACGGCAGCGTGAAAATGACGGTGCCGGACAAACCTAGCACTGCCATCACGATCCATTTACTTGCGATCTTCATCCACCGCCCCTGCTCCCGTGCGCAGGCTAGGTCTTCAGCCTAACGGTGTCCATGGACAATCGCGGCACAACTGCGGTAGCCATTGTCACCTATGGCCAACGAAATCTCCTTGCAGCCGACACTGCCAAGCCAGGCTTATACCGATCCAACCAGTTTTGAACGCGAGCAGGAGCACATCTTTGCGCGGAGCTGGTTTTGTGCGGGCCGCGAGGAAGAGGTTGTCGAGCCGGGCAGCGCGGTAGTGATCGAGGTCATGGGTGAAAGTGTGATTGTCGCCCGTCTGGCCGATGGCAGCCTGCGTGCCCATTACAATGTATGCCGGCACAGAGGGTCGAAGCTCTGCGCCAATGACAACAAGTGGGGCGTGGCGTTGAATGGAGGGATCGATCGCGGGTTCATCCGCTGCCCCTACCATCAATGGACCTATGGCCTGGACGGCAAACTGATCAACGCCCCGCATCTTTCGCGGGCAGATGGTTTCGATGCGGATGAACTCAGCCTCTATCCGGTCGGAATCGCGACCTGGGGGGGCTTCATTTTCCTCAAGCTTGCACCTGAACCTGGCGATGAGCTCTCGCGAGATTTGGGGGAATCGGACATCGGCCCGGCGCCGCGTCGATTGGGCAACTATCCTCTGGAACGGCTCAAGACCGCCCAGACAATCACCTATGAAGTGGATGCTAATTGGAAGGTTGTCGCGGAAAACTATAACGAATGTTACCACTGCGGCGGCGTCCATCCCGAACTATGCGAAGTTGTTCCGCAATTTCGCCTCAAGGGTGGGTTGGACCTCGATTGGGAAAACGGGGTGCCGCATCGCGACGGTGCCTGGACCTACACCTTTTCGGGAACAACCAACCGCAAGCCCTTCGATACGCTCGATGAATCGGAGCGTGTGCTGCACAAGGGCGAACTGATTTACCCCAACCTGATGTTGTCCATGAGCGCGGACCACGCGGCTGCTTTTCTGCTATGGCCAATCGCCGTTGATCGCACACGGGTCGAATGCCGCTTCTTGTTCGATCCCACGGAAATGGCACGAGACGATTTCGCGCCCGAGGATGCAATCGGATTGTGGGACATCACCAATCGTCAGGACTGGGCGGTTTGCGAGCGGGTGCAGCAAGGCATGACCACGCGGGTTCATCATCGCGGTTGGTGCGCGCCGATGGAAGACGATAGCTTGGATATCCGCCGATATGTGGAATCGCATATACCTCCGGAAATGGAGTAATCCGGTAGCTCGGCCGATACTGTGCGAGTTGGTGTCGTTCCTACAACACCTCCCTGTTGGGAGCGCAGCATGAACGGCGAATTGTCGGCCGAGTGTCATTTACCTAGCGGTGGTTCTCCTTTTCCACGCAAGTAGTAATCATACCACGCTACAGAGCGGTCCATCCGGTCGCGGATATAACTCGGCACAGTCAGTCCGTGGTTTTCGCCGGGGTAGATCACCAAGCGCGTCGGAACGCCGAGATCGTGAATCGCAGTATAGAGTTGCTGACTGCCCGTGCATGGCACGTTCCAATCAGCATCGGCGCACAGGAACAGCGTTGGTGCCTTGATCTTGTCGGCATGAAAGAAGGGGTATGAAAGCCGCATCCAACGATCGACATTCTCCCATGGACGTCCGAGCTCGAGCGTGTACTCGCTGACGTATTGATCGACGCCATATCCACCAAAGAAGTTTGCCATCCCGGCACCACTGACAGCTGCTTTGATCCGCGGATCACTGGCGATCATATAGTTTGTCAGTAGCCCGCCATAACTCCAGCCACCAACACCGATGGCATTCTCGTCCGCCACGCCCAGGCCGATCACGTGGTCGATCCCGCTCATAATGTCGCGCACGTCCGGTCCGCCCCACTGGGCCATCTGTGCTTGCGCGAAGGCAGCTCCACGACCCGACGAGCCGCGCGGGTTGATGCCCAGGACGGCATAACCACTTGCCGCAAACACCTGCCAATCGGCCATGAATTCATGGCTGAACTGGTACACCGGCCCGCCATGCAGCCGAACCACCAATGAATGACGATCGCCGGAACGGTGGTCGGGCGGGAGCAGCAGCTGGCCGTGAATTTCGAATCCATCGACCATGAAAGAAACGTCCTGCGTTTGAGCAAGTTGGCGGTTGGCGACCCAACTGTTTTGCGGGCTGAGAATTCGGCTTTTGCGCTCAAGCGTACGCAGCTGCGTCGGTGTATTGCTGTCGCCGTCAAGCACGGCGATCCGTCCATCAGGCGCCTCGGCATAGTCATAGGCGAAGCGCTTGCCGCCGGTGAGATATGTGATTTGGTCGCCAGCCGGGTCGATGCGGGCAAGCCAGGTATCGCGATCCTGTTCGATCAGGGCGAGGATGCTGCGCCCGTCCACCGACCAGCGCGGCGTGTAGAACCAGCGATCGATCCACGCCACTTCGCGATTTATGCCGCTGGCAATATCGGCGATGACTAGCTGCGCAGGAGTGTACCAGATTTTTGCAGCCTCTCCCGCACGGACCCAAACGAGCGAGCGTGAATCGGGAGACCATTGCGGCCCGCCGGCCTCGTTCGCGGGGTCAGCATCGGCATTGTTCGACAGGCTGATCCGCCGCGGCTCCCCGCCCGTCGGCGGCACGATATAGACATCCGAGCAGGGATCCATATCCGCTCGCTCACAACGGCGCGAAACGAAAGCGATCCATTGACCGTCGGGTGACCAGCTGGGCATCCAATTGTCAAAATCGCCGCTTGTAATCTGGGTGGCTGCACCGCTTGCCAGATCGATCCGGAACAATTGGGAGCGCCGGTCGTCGAGCCAATCGCGCCCGTCCTGCTTCACCTGGATGCGGTCAACAACAATCGGTACCGGAACTTCGGGCGTCCGACCGACATTTTCACCTACTTCTGATGCGACTACGGCGCTTCGCCCGTCGGGAGACAAAGAAAATGCATCAACTCCACCCGGAAGTTCGCTGACCCTGCGCGCGGTGGCGCCATTCTCGCTAACCCAAAGCTGGGCGGTTTCGTTGTCGTCTGTGCCGCTGCGCAAGAATGCCAGTATCCGGCCATCTTTACTGAAATCGGGGCTGCTCTCATCTCGGTCGAGTGTTGCCTGGATAGGCTGTGCTTCGCCTTGCTTCCAATTGACCTGCCAAAGGTCGGACTGTTTGGCGTCTCCTTCACCGGGCGCAGTGACGACATAGACGACGGTCTCCGAATCTGGAGCAAATACTGGATCCGAAAGATCCTCGATCTTTAACAAGTCTTCAGTCGTGAACGCCTGCTGCGCGAGTGTCGGACCGCTAACCAAAGCGACCAGCATGGTTGCAAGAATTTTGTGCCTCATCGATCTCTCCGATCCGAGATCAAACGGCTGCGCGATCCTTCCATTCTACGCAAGTGCCTGCGTGAAAATGGTTTCATTCCCGATCTAAATGCTTTCGCCGTCAAAGCACCTCCTTTAGGTTCAGCCCAGAGCTTCAGGAGCATCTTATGGCCACCAAACCGCAATTCGACGCGATCGTGATCGGCGGCGGACACAATGGTCTTGTATGCGCTTTCTATCTCGCACGGGCCGGGCAGAAGGTCTGTGTGCTGGAGCGCCGCGAAATTGTTGGCGGCGCTGCGGTAACAGAGGAATTTCATCCCGGCTTCCGCAATTCGGTGGCGAGTTATTCGGTGAGCCTTCTCAGCCCCAAAGTGGTGGAGGAGATGGAGCTTGCCCGGCACGGCTTGAAGGTACGCTTGCGCGAAGCGGGTTATTTCGTGCCGCTGGGAGATGACGATTATTTCCTGCTGCCCAAGGATCCGGTCGAGAAACTTGCAGTAATAGCCGCGCGTTCTGCGAAGGATGCCGTGGCCTATCCCGAATACAGCCGCAGGCTCGATGTGTTGATGCACTTGCTGCGAGAGACGCTGCATCGGACACCGCCCAATGTCGGGGGCGGAATGGGTCAGTTACCGGGTGCCCTCGGCCTGGGAAATCGCCTGCGCAAAGTAGGTATCGAGGGGCAGCGCGACCTGGTCGATCTATTTGGCAAGAGCGCTGGCGAGATCCTCGATAGCTGGTTTGAGTGCGACGTTCTGAAGGGGATACTCGCCTTCGATGCCCTGACCGGCAACTACGCGACGCCGTATACTCCTGGATCCGCCTACGTATTGCTTCATCACGTGTTCGGTGAGGTGAATGGGGTGGAGGGCGCATGGGGCCATGCCATAGGTGGCATGGGCGCGATCACGCAGGCCATGGCCGCAGCATGCCGCGAGCAGGGGGTGGAGATCCGCACCGAAGCGGAAGTCTCCGAAGTCCTTCGTGCCGGAAATCGGGTGAATGGGGTCCGGTTGACAAGTGGCGATGAGCTTTCGGCGCGCGTTATTGCGGCCAATTGCAACCCCAAGCTTCTATTCGGCAAACTACTGCAGGACGATGCAGTGCCAGATGCATTCGCACGCCGCATGCGTGACTGGAAATGTGCCAGTGGTACGTTGCGTATGAATGTCGCCTTGAAGGAATTGCCGCAGTTCACTTGCCTGCCATCCGATGGGCCGGGCCGACATCATATGGCGAGCATATTGATCACGCCCTCGCTGTCATATCTTGAACGCGCCTACGACGACGCGCGAGTCCATGGCTGGGCACGCCAGCCGGCAATCGAAATGCATATTCCCAGCGTTATCGATGATAGTCTCGCGCCTCCGGGGCAGCATGTGGCGAGCCTATTCTGCCAACATTTCGCCCCGGTGCTCCCAGACGGACGGAATTGGGAATACGAACGCGATGCTGCCGCTGAGACCGTGATCGACACCGTTACTCGTTATGCGCCCAACTTTCGCGATGCGGTTATCGGCAGGATGGTGCTCACCCCGCAGGATCTGGAGAACAAGTTTGGCTTGGTCGGCGGCGACATCTTCCACGGGCAGTTGCGGCTCGATCAACTGTTCAGCGCACGCCCGATGCTTGGCTACGCCGATTATCGCATGCCGCTCGATGGCCTCTACCTTTGCGGGTCAGGTGCACATCCGGGCGGCGGTGTTACCGGCATTCCCGGTCACAATGCCGCGCGCGAGATGATCAAGGATATGCGTGGCGGGCGCACGCCAAAGCGCAAGTCCGCCCTCACATGAGGTGGCTCCTTGCCTTGGTCTTGCTCATGCTGTCTGCGGCACCCGTATCGGCGCAGATTGACCTCTCGCGAGCGGGAATAACCCGGCTCGACAATGGGCTGACAATTATCGTGCTGGAAGACCACACGCTGCCAGTGGTCTCGGTGCAGGTGCTCTACAAGTCCGGCTCGCGCGACGAAACGACGGGCAAGACCGGCCTTGCCCATTTCCTCGAACACCTGGCCTTCCGTGCCAGCAAGAATTTTCCGAACGGGGCGGCGACCGACGCGATCTATGATGCAGGCGGCGAGTGGCACGGCTACACCTGGATCGACCAGACCACCTATTTCGCCACCGTCCCCGCTAGCCAACTCGACTTGCTGTTGGCCATCGAAGCAGACCGTATGGCCCGGGTCACTATCGAACCGGCGAGCATTGCGGCGGAGCAAGGTGCCGTCATCAGCGAAATGCGCGGGTACCAGAACGATCCGTCCTCTGTCCTGTTCGACGCGGTGGCGGCGGCGGCGCTGCAGGCGCATCCCTATCGCAACAATACGATCGGCTTTGAGAGCGATGTTACAGCGCTAACAGCTGAAGACGCCGAAGCTTTCTATGCAGCGAACTATGCTCCCGGCAATGCAGTGCTGGCGATTGTGGGCGATGTCGATGCGAAGGATGCATTGCATCGGGCGCGGGCCGTCTTTGGCAGTCTGGCAGCGCGCAATCTTGCTGTGCGAGTGAAGGCCGTTGAGCCACCGCAATCGGGTGAACGGCGGGTAACATTGCATGGCCCGGTCGAACGCAATTATTTACGTATTGCCTATCCCGCGCCTGCCTTCACCAGCCCGGACTTTCCTGCCTTCCTGCTGATGCAGCAATTGCTTTCGGGTGGATCAGGAGTGAACTTCCGGCAGAATGATTGGGGTACTCCAACAGATAAAGACGCAACGCTGCATGGCGTGGCCGAGGACATTGCAAGTTGGGTAGTCCCCACCGCCGACCCGTACCTGTTCATGCTCACCGCATCAAGCGATGACGGCCTGATCGCGCTGGAACGAGAGATTACCGATCGGATCAATTCTTTCCGTGCTGCCATGCCTGAAGCCGCGTGGCTTGGTGCGGCAAGAGTGGCAGTCCGAACGGCTTTGATTTTCGATCTCGAAACGCCAGAGGACGCCGCGCACCAGCTAGCCTACTTCGAGGGGCTTGGTGGACTCGACGCGTTGTTAGGTCTCAATGCCGCGCTCGATCGGGTGACTCCGGAAGATATTCAACGGATCGCGCGGACCTATCTCGATCCTGCCCGTCGCACTGTCGGTTGGTATCTTCCTGGTGAGGCATCCTCGCCGCTCGAGGTGGCAAGCGGCGAGCCGGACCCAGTTGGGGACAAACATGCGTCATCCACCGCTCGCGTCAACGATCCCGGTCCGCGGCTCGCATATCTTGCAAATGGACTTCCCGTCATTCTGCGCCCGATTGGCTATTCGCCGACCATCGCCTTGCACATCGTGACGAGCCTCGGAGGTTCGGGAACGGGCTATGGTGTGGTTACTGGCGAGGCGCTACCTGCAAACTTGCCAGACCTGATAAAACGACTGGCCAATGAAGCCAGGCAGATCACGCCTCCCGAGGCGATTACGCGAAGTAGCGATCCGGCGGCCCGGCTGGAACAAATCTTCAACGCGATGCGTCCCGCCAATTTCGGCCCACCTGGCTCGGCTGTGGTCGCGGTGTTAAGTGGCGAGATCGATCTCCAACAGGCGCTGCCCGTACTTGAGGCCGGGCTTGGATCGGTTGAGGTGGACAAGATCGAAACCGTTGCCGTTGGGGCGCCCGATCCCCAGCTTCGCACGATCACAGAACGCATCGATTTGCCGCTTGCGCAGGCGGCCTTGGGCTATGCTGTCGATGTGGCGCCACCTGGCAGCGCAGAGGGCCTCGCCACGCGCATGCTGCTTTACGTCTTGACCCATGATTACGGTGGGCGGCTGGGCGACGTGGCGATCCGCGATCAAGGCCTCGTCTATTATATCGCCTCTGACTACCTGGGCGATAGATCGCAAGGAACCGTAGAAATCAGCATGGGCGTCGATCCGAACAAGATCGATAAAATGGAAGAGCTTCTGCGGTCCGAAATCCTGCGATTGGCGAGCGAACCGCCGATTGAGGCCGAACTCACTGCCGCGCGGTCGCATATCCTGGGGCGTGAGGTCACCGCAGCGATGGACAATCGCGAGATCGCACAGCACCTCGCGCGAACGTGGCTCGCTACCGGAGCGTTGCCAGATCGCGAGAAGCTTGCCCAACAGCTCGACGCCGTGACCGGTGCGGATATCGCCCGCGCTGCCGCGCAGTTCGCCACGGGATCGATTTTGCGTGTGGACGTCGGCCCTGCGCCCAAGGGAGAAACGCCATGAACGAGATGATCCGTTCAAAGGTGGACCAGACGGGCTGGAGCCTGCCGGCATGGACCTATTACGATGCCGATTTCATGGCGCTCGAGAAAGAGGCGATATTCCTGCCCGCCTGGCACCTTGTTTGCCATGTCTCGGACATTCCCAATCCCGGAGACTACCAGACCTTTGCCATGATGGGCGACCGGGCGATCGTGGTGCGCGGGAAGGATGGCGATGTGCGTGCCTTCCACAATGTCTGCCCGCATCGCGCGGCGCGGCTGCTCGATGGCGACTATGGGAATTCTGGCGGGCGCGTCACCTGCCCTTACCACGCCTGGAGTTTCGGACTCGACGGGCAATTGATGGCAGTGCCCTTCATCGAGGAATACGAAGATTTCGACAAAGCCGATTTTGGCATGTTCCCGCTCGAACACGGCATTGCTTGCGGCTTCGTCTATGTTCGATTTGGTGAGGGCAGGGAATCGCTCGAAGAATATCTAGCCCCGATCGCGGAGGAGATGGGCATCTACCGCTTCGCAGATATGGAGATGCTGGTGCCGGTGCGCAGCCGTTTGCGGGAAGTGAATTGGAAGAATGCTTGCGATAATTATGTCGACGCACTGCATATTCGCGTCGCGCATCCGGGGCTCACCAGCCTCGTGCGCGACACTTATCGGCTGGAGGTCGATCGCGGAGCCGACAAGATTTTCGCCGAAGCGGGCGTGGGCAAGAGCGCGCATCGGAGCGTGCAGGCCTATCGCGATATCCTGCCAAAGGTTGATCACTTGCCTTTAGAGCGGCAGCGGATGTGGACCTATTACCGCATGTTTCCTGGGTTGATGTTCGACGTCTATCCCGACCAGATCGATTTCATGCAATTCATCCCGCTCACGCCTACTACATGTATCCTGCGCGATGCGGCCTATGCGCTTCCGGATAGCCGGCGCGAAATGAAACTGGCGCGCTATCTCAACCAGCGACTGAACCGCGATGTGAACGCTGAGGACAGGGTGCTGATCGAACGTGTGCAGGAAGGGATGGGCACCTCCGTCTTCGGGCAAGGCCCGCTGGGCAAGAACGAGATCTGCTTGCGCCAGTTCGCCGAGCGCATTCGAGCGACGATCCCGATCGCCGTCGAGATTGAACGGCCTTCCAGCGTACGGCTTCGTGCCGAGCTCTAGCGTTCGGACATTGCCTCATAAATCGCGCGCGCGCGTGCAATATTGCCAAGCACAGCCTCTCGTTCGCGCGCGTCATTGTAGTCCGGATTTTCGCGCGCTGCCTTCTCAATCAGGTCGAGCCAGGTAAGCATGTACTGTCGATCCTCCTCCGATCTCACGGGCGCATTGTCGACGTTGACATAGACAGGGCTAGTCGTGGCATAGGGATAGAGGTCGAGCACTTCGGGTTGGTCGTCTTCGCTCCAGGCGCGGAGCAGTAACCAGCCGCTTTCTGTTATGAGAATGGTGCCCGCACCCTCGGCCGTGCGGCCAGTGGAATCGAGCGCAATCGTGGCAACAACTTTGCCATTCTGGATCACCTCGACGTGGTCAACACGTGCGTTGGAGCGCATCGTGGCGCTAAAATCTACGCTGCCTCCACCTGCAGGTAATGCGATCTCGCCACCGGGATGTTCATCGTTGACCGTAAACATCAGCAAGGGGCCATTGGTGGCCAGGCTCCGGCCTTTGCGCAGACCCGTAAGCCAGGCTTCGAGCCGACCTATTGGGCCGGCGCTTTCGCCAACAGCTTCCGGCAAGACATAGGTGCGGTTCAGGCCTACTGGCCCGCGCAAGCTGGCATAGTTCGCCATGGCATCGGTTCCGCCTGCAGCCGCGATGCGGAAGCCCAGATTTAGCAGCCGGTACCATACCGCTGCCGACGTGTGAAAATCGGCAAAGCCGACAACTTCGTAATAATCCATGTTCCCCAGCGCGGCATCGACAGGAACTTGGTTGGTCGAGTAACTGTTTGGCTCGCCTGGTGGATCGAACGGGTGGACATAGCCCACCAGCGCACCCTGCGCATGGGCCAGATCAGCGACGGTGGGATTGTCCGGGAAGGGGCTGGCAAGCCCAGT
>SBHJ01000207.1 GCA_006226465.1 Alphaproteobacteria bacterium
GATGCCGACGATGTGGCGGTGCCGCGCGGCGAAATCATTGCGGTCGAAGCAGGTATCGGCTGGGAAGATCTGGTCGCCGCCTTCAGCGAGAACGGACATTCGCGCATGCCGGTCTATCGCGGCACGCTCGACGAGGTGATCGGCATGATCCACATCAAGGACGTGTTCCCATTCCTCGCCAATCGTCAGGATCCGCCTGCCGACTGGACCACTTTGATGCGCCAGCCGCTCTATGTGCCGCAGGTGCGCGGCGCGCTCGACGTGCTGGCAGACATGCGTGCCAAGCGCACCCATCTGGCGATCGTGCTCGACGAGTTCTCGGGCACTGACGGGCTGATCACGATCGAGGACCTGGTTGAGGAAATCGTCGGCGAAATCGAGGACGAGCATGACGATGCGCCAGAAGTGCTGATCGTACCGATTGGCGAGGGGATGTGGGACTGCGACGCGCGAGCAGAGCTGGATGACGTGGCCGAAGTGGTCGACCCACGGCTGGCCGAGGTCGAAGAAGCAGTCGATACTCTCGGCGGGCTGGCCTTCGTCCTCGCTGAACAAGTGCCGAGCGTCGGTACGATCCTGCAGCATCCCAGCGGCTGGCGAATCGAGGTGACCGCGGGCGATGAAACGCATGTCACTCGCTTGCGTTTGCATGCACCCGAAGGTGCGGAAAGCGCAAGCGAGGGATAGCAAAAGGCTCGGTTCGTTCGATTTTCTGCAAGATTCGGCTCGACAAGGACTGCTTCGCACAGCATGAAACCGCGCATGCCAACTCGTCGCCTTCCTCCGCTTCGCGCGCTAGAAGCCTTCATGCGCACCGTCCGGCTTGGATCGGCGCGTGCTGCTGCAGAAGAGATCGGATTGAGTCCTTCGGCGTTGTCGCGCCGGATTGCCAATCTCGAAGAATTCGTAGGCAAGAAGCTGTTCACGCGCGCACGCCAGTCGATGCAGCTCACCGACGAAGGGCAGGCGTTCTATGAGGCCGTCAATCCGCACTTCGAGGCGCTTGCTCGTGCGGTGGAGAGCCAGTCCGAAAGCATTTCGATCCTGCGGCTGCACCTGGGCGTCCTGCCGCTGTTTGGCAGCCAGCGCCTTTTTCCGCGGCTGGGCGAATTGCGCGCTCGCCATCCGCTGCTGCACATCGATATCGACACAGGCCCGCATCTTGAGGATCGGGTCGGCGACACTCTGGATGCGGCGATTATCCTATCGCGAGGGCCCAGCCGTGGTCTCCACGCAGTCCGGCTTGATCACAACATGGTCCACGCAATCTGCAACAAGGAGCTGGCGCAAAAGCTTGGCAAGGCGGTGGATCGCGACGCGCTCGCCCGTCAGACCTTCCTGATCCACAATGAATTACCGGCGAGTTTCGAAGCCTGGAAACAGGCCATCGGGCTAGTCGATTTCGAACCGGCTGCAATCGACCATTACGATTCGGGCCAGTTGATCCTCGAAGCGGCAGCCCAGGGTTTGGGCATCGCAATCATGCATGACGATCATTTGCGCCGGGCATCCGACAGTCGCCTGACCGAGCTTTACGACGTCGAGATCGAAAGTCCCTATAGCTATTGGTTCGTGTGCAAGCCGACCGCGCTTGAAGAGCGGCCCGTGCGGCTGTTTCACGATTGGTTGGTGAGTGCCGGACTTTAGCCGGCGCCGTTATTCGATGGGGGTTTGCTCGCCCGGCGCCTGATAGCGGACCGGTCCAACATCGTATCGATACTCACGCAAGGGTTTGCCCAAAGCCCGGACCAGCGCTTCCTCGATCCGGTCGCGGGCCTCGGCGGCGATCGCCTTGCGCCCCTGGTACCGTGACGGGCTGAACGGTTCGAGGAAATGGACGCGCAGTTTGAAGGTTCCACCCCGCGCCAGCACTCGCATGGCATTGTTGAGGCCGCTTTCGTCGCCGACCCAGCCGATCCATTCGGCAATCTCGCCATAATCGAGCATTACCGGCTGGACGAGAACACCGGGTGGCGGCGGTTCGAGTACGCGCAGCATGCTGGTCTTGAACGGCAGCAGCGATTGGCCATCGGTTACGGTGCCTTCAGGGAAGACGGTGACGGACCAATTGTCGGCCAGCGCCTCGCGCAAGGAATTGATCTGCTCTGCCACGCCCAGGCGGTTCTCGCGCTTGACGAAGACGGTCCGGTTGAGCCGAGCGAGCCAGCCCAGCACCGGCACATCGTCCAGTTCGGCCTTTGATACGAAGGCGGTTCCGCTGGTGCCCGCAATTGCGAGGATATCGAGCCAGGAGACGTGGTTCGAAATGAAGAAGACATCGCGCCGCAAGGGCGTGCCAACGCGCTCGATCCGCGCGCCGCATACCCTCGATGCGAAATAGAGGAACAGTTTCGGAAACGGCGAACCATATGCAATTGTGCGGTACAGGTAGTGCAACGGCACCAGCACAAATAACGACAGCACCATCGCAGATGCTCGGGCCAGGATGCGCAGCCATCCGATCAATGAGATGGGGGTTGGCTCGCCGCGAGCGGCGGCCGCACGAAGCTCAGCGTCAATCCTCGCGCGAGAGCCGGACGCCATAAAGCTCCATCCGATGGTCGACCAACCGATAGCCCAGCTTTTCGGCGATCTGCCGCTGCAGCGCTTCAAGCTCGGGGTCGACAAATTCGACGACCTTGCCGGTCTCGACATCGATCAAGTGATCGTGGTGCGCTTCCGGTGCAGCCTCGTAACGGGCACGGCCATCGCCAAAATCGTGGCGATCGAGGATCCCGGCCTCTTCGAATAACCGCACCGTGCGATAGACCGTGGCGATCGAGATGCCGGGGTCGATCTGCGACGCCCGTTGGTGCAGCAGTTCGACATCGGGGTGGTCTTCGCTTTCCGACAGCACGCGGGCAATTGTCCGCCGCTGGTCGGTGATGCGCAGTCCCTTGTCTGCGCATAACTGTTCGAGATCGATTCCCTGATGCAATTTCCGCCTCAAAATGCTTCAGCACAAAATACTGAACGCCCCAAACCCTAATGGGCCGGGGCGTCCACCACAAGCTTGCTGTTCGGGTTCAGCTCGCTTTCTTGCGTCGGCCCCGCTTTTGTCCCGGTTTGCGGCCAAGTCCAATCTTCTTGGCCAGGTCACGGCGGGTCGCAGCGTAATTCGGGGCAACCAGCGGATATTCCGACCCCAGATCCCAGCGCGCGCGATATTCGTCGGGCGTCATACCATGTTCGGTATTGAGGTGCCGCTTGAGCATTTTCATCTTCTTGCCGCAGTCCAGGCAGACGATGTGATCCTTCTTTACGGATGATCGTACAGAAACGGCCGGGTCGGGACGAGGTTCAGCGGCTGGTTGCCCCACCCCGTCCAGGCTGGACAGCGCCGCAAAGACGCTGGTGATCAGAGCAGGCACTTCGCCCACGGCCACGTCATTGTTGCTGACATGTGCAGCGACGATGTCGGACGTGAGTGTGATCAGCGTTTCCTTCATATCGATTGCAATATCTTCCATGAGTTCCCCATTCTCTTGCCCCGGATTTCCCGGATAGCGGTTAGCATGAGCCTGCTTAATACATATTGCAAGTAAGCCTGGTTAAGGAAACTGGTAAGCTTCAGGTAAATCTATTTAATACTTGCCCTGAATGTTTTTGCATCCAATCGACTACCATCACGTGCTGTGTAGTAATTCTTCCGAATACCAATCGTTTCAAATCCTTCGGATCGGTACAGACTCTCGGCAGGGTTGCCTTCGCGCATTTCGAGAAAGATTTTCTCTGTTTTACGAGTACTTGCTTCCTGCTTGAGCCGCCTGATCAGCTTGCGCCCCAATCCTCGCCCGCGAAACTCCGGCTTGACCGCAATCAGCAGCAATTCCTCTTCATCGGCTGCATGGCGGCTAAGTACAAATCCCGCAGCAAGCGGCCCTAAAGGTATTACCGGCTGTCCATCCGAATCGATAAGAATTGCATGTGTCGAAGTAAGAATTAGCGCGTCGCTGACCTGGCGGCGGTTCCAGGCTTCGCCCCAGTGGGGGTCGAAGGCTGTCTCCATCACGATCATGATCTGGTCGACCATATCGATCTGCCCTTGACCGTTCATGCGACCGGCAGCTTGGCATCGGGCCCGCGACCGTAGGTGGGTGCGAGGTTGGTGGTGAGGAGTTGCTCGGGCAGACTCAGGGCGCACCGGGCATCGGGATGGACCAGCAGTGCAGCGCCGGCGTTGCGCATTTCCCGTACTTGCTGGGCGATATTTCCCACGAGCAGCCGGTGCTGCGCGCTACGTGCGGCAAGCTCAGGTGGCAGGGATAGGACATCGGTTGCGGGCAAACCCGAACTATCGAAGTCTTGCAGGAATACCTCGCCGTGTCCTGCGCGCATGGCCACGCTGACCGGCTCGCCCCGATGGTCCGCTTGGGCGACGGCGGCCACCAGTGCCAGTGTCGGATAGCCTAACACTTTGGCGTTCCAGGCGATTCCCAATGCGCGCGCGGTCGCGATGCCGATCCGAACGCCTGTGAAACTGCCGGGGCCAAGCGAGACGAGAATCCGCTGGGACCTGCCCTTGTCCGGCAACCCGCCAATCATTGGCACCAATTGTTCGGCATGCCCGCGTCCCAGCAAGCGATGGTCGTGCGCAAGCAGGTGCTTGTCGCCGAACAGGGCGACAGAGCATGCCTCGCTCGCGCACTCGATTACCAGCGTTCGATCGTTCACAGTGGGTCAGCGTCCTCGACTTGCCGCGCCAAACGCGACAATTGCCGATACAACCTCAGACGATCGAATTGAAGCGATCGAAATCGGGGCGGGGGCTGCGTTCGAAGATCGAAGCCGGATCGCCATAACCGATCGCGCAGATGAAATTGCTGCGCACTCGAGGCTGGTCGGCGAAAAAGGCCTTGTCCACCGCCTCGTTGGAAAAGCCTGACATTGGACCACAATCGAGCCCCAGCGCGCGAGCGGCCAACATCAGATATGCGCCCTGCAGCGAGGAATTGCGGAACGCGCCGGTTTCGCGCCCCTGCTCGTCACCTTCGAACCAGCTCTTTGCATCGGTATGCGGGAACAGCCAGGGGAGCTGCTCGTGGAAATCCACATCGTAGCCGATGATCGCCACGACCGGTGCCCTGGTAATCTTGGGTTGGTTGGCTTCCATCGCGTGTTCTGCCAGCCTGGCCTTGGCTTCTGCAGATTTGGCCCACACGATCCGCGCAGGCTGCATATTGGCGGAGGTCGGGGCCATCTTCATCAGATCATAGATCGCGGCGATCTGTTCCTCGCTCACCGGTTTGTCGAGCCAGTCGTTATAGCTACGCGCTTCGTTGAAAACCTGGTCGAGCGCCGCAGCATTCAGCGGCTGGTCGTGAAATTGCTTGGTCATGGGATCTCGCTGGTTCGAACGGTTCAGGCCGCGCGGACTTCGGTGACTTCGGGAACGTAGTGCTTCAGCAGACCTTCGATCCCGTGCTTGAGCGTTGCGGTACTGGACGGGCATCCTGAACAGGCGCCCTGCAGCGTCAGGTAAACCACGCCGTCCTTGAAGCCGCGATAGGCGATATCGCCACCGTCACCGGCCACCGCGGGTCGAACGCGGGTTTCGAGCAGTTCGGTGATCTGCGCGACGATATCCGCATCCTGCGGGTCTTCTTCGACGATCAGATCGTCTTCGGCAGGAACGGAAATGCCCGACGCATCGCCGCCCGCGAACAAGGGAGCCTCGGAGATGAAATGGTCGAGCAGAATCGACGCGACGATCGGCTTGAGATCGGTCCAGCCAACTCCGGGAGCAGCCGTGACAGACACGAAATCGCCGCCGAAGAAGACGTTGGTGACTTCGCCGGTATCGAAGATGGCTTGGGCGAGCGGGCTCGCCTCGGCGGCTTCGGGTGTGGCAAATTCGCGCGTTCCCGCAGGCATCACCTGCTTGCCCGGAAGGAATTTCAGGCTTTGCGGATTGGGCGTGGTTTCGGTTTCAATGAACATGGCCGGAATGTAGGACTTGCAAGGGGCAGCGGCAAGGCACCATTCCTTTGCGACCATTCACTATCCCTTCAGGACTTTGCTCTCTATAAAAGCGGCATGAAGCCGATAGTTCGCGCGTTTGGCGCAATATTCCTGCTGGCCGTTCCGGCTGCATCGTTCATTCCACTCGCTGCCAAGGAAGCTTCACGGCAAGCCGATACTGCTCCTTCCAGTCTGCAGAATGGTGCTGAAACGCCGTGGATCTATCGCGGCAGCGACGTTCCGCAGGACAAGGAATGGCTGTTCGGCGAAATGAAGAACGGGCTGCGCTATGCAGTGCGCCGCAATGGTGTGCCGCCGGGGCAGGTTTCAATCCGGATCCGGATCGATGCCGGTTCGCTCCACGAACGCGAGAAAGAGCGCGGCTTTGCCCATTTGATGGAGCATCTGAGTTTTCGCGAGAGCAAATATCTTGGTCCAGCGCAGGCAATCCCAACCTGGCAGCGACTGGGGGCAACCTTTGGTAGCGACACCAATGCCCAGACCACGTTGACTCAAACGGTCTACCAGCTCGATATTCCCGCCATTACCCCTGCCAAGCTGGAAGAGAGCTTCAAGCTGCTTTCGGGCATGATGCGCGAGCCGGTGCTCAGCGATACCAATGTCCGCAACGAAGTGTCGATCGTGCTGGCTGAAAAGCGCGAGCGGGGCGGCGCGGGGGAGCGTGTGGCAGAGCAAACGCGCCAAATCCTGTTCGCCGGACAGCTAGCGGCAGATCGCCTGCCGATTGGTACGGAAGAAACGCTGAACGCCGCCACGGGTCAGGCGCTGCAGGATTTTCACACGCGCTGGTATCGCCCGGAAAACACCGTGATCGTCGTGGCGGGCGATGCCGATCCCTACATCATGGCGCGGCTGGTCGAACAATGGTTCGGCGACTGGAAGGGCAAGGGACCGCACGTTCCAGCACCCGATTTCGGCGATCCCAAGGCACCAGTTGGTGCCGATCTCTCAAACCCGCTTGGTGAAATGGGCGTTATCGCCGAACCGGATATGCCGCGCAATTTTACCTATGCAGTGATGCGCCCGTGGCGGCCGGTCAACGATACGATCGTCTATAACGAAGGCCTGTTGCTCGATGCGGTAGCACAATCCATCATCAATCGGCGGCTCGAGGCGCGTGCGCGGGCTGGCGGCAGCTACTTATATGCCCAAGCAAATCAGGAAGATGTTTCTCGCTCCACCGATGCGACGTTTGTCAGTTTTGCACCGTTGTCGAGCGATTGGCAGGCTGCGCTTTCCGATGTGCGGGCGGTAATCGCGGACGCCATCGAAAATCCGCCGACTCAGGAGGAAATCGATCGCGAGTTGGCTGAATTCGATGTCGCCTTCGTCAACGAGCTGCAGCAGAAGAGCGTGCTTGCAGGGTCCAAGCTGGCCGACCAGATCGTCAATGCGGTCGATATTCGCGAAACCGTGGCGGCGCCTGAGACGGTGCTCAACGTATTTCGCGGGATGAAACACCGTTTTACCCCGGCAGAAGTGCTCGAACATACGCAACTTCTGTTCAGGGGCGATGTGATTCGCGGCGTCTATGTCACCCCGGATGCGAGCGAGACCGACGCACCCGCTCTACGCGCCGCGCTGGCAGCACCAATCGAAGCGGATGGTGGAGCGCGCCTGGCGGCTAATTCGATTTCGTTTGCTGACCTGCCGCCGGTAGGAGAACCCGGCACGATCACCTCGCAGGGGTCGCTTGGCCTGACCGGGATTCCCGGTATCGAGCGGGTCGAATTCGGCAATGGTGTGCGGGCGATACTGTGGGCCAATGATGCCGAACCTGGTCGTGTCACAGTGAAAGTCCGCTTCGGCGCAGGTTATCGCGCATTCAAGCCCGCCGACGCGCCCTATGTCACTCTGGGCGAAACAGCGCTTGTCGGCTCGGGCCTGGGGAGCCTGGGACAGGAAGAGCTCGATCGAATCTCCAATGGTCGCAAGATGGGCTTCAACTTTGCGATCGAAGATGCAGTCTTCAGCTTCACCGCACAAACCCGGTCGGAAGACGTTGCCGACCAGCTTTACCTGTTCGCTGCAAAGCTAGCGACACCGCGCTGGGATGCAAACCCGGTGCTGCGCGCCAAAGCTGCGGCCGAACTCGCCTTTGGTTCCTATGCCACCAGTCCGGGCGGCGTGCTCAATCGCGACCTTGAGTTTCTGCTACGCGATCATGACCCGCGCTTTGCCACGCCTGATCCTGCGATGCTGGCTGAAACGACGCCTGAGGGCTTTCGCAAGGTATGGGAGCCGCTGCTGAAACAGGGGCCGGTCGAGGTGCTGGTGTTCGGCGAATTTGATCGCGATGCGACGCTCGAATCCTTGCGCCGTACCTTTGGCGCATTGCCCGCGCGTACGGCCATTGCCGCGGACATAGAGGCGCGCGTTCCCGCATTCCCAAAGCCGGGTGGGCAAACCACGGTGTTGAACCATCGCGGCGATGCCAACCAGGCAGCAGCGGTAATCGCCTGGCCCAGCGGGGGCGGGGTCCAGAATCTGCGCGAATCGCGCCAGTTGGAGATCCTCACCCAGCTGTTCACCAATCGCCTGATGGACGCGATGCGCGAACGCGCGGGCGCGAGCTATGCACCGCAAGTCATCAACGATTGGCCAAGGGATATGCAGGGCGGAGGCACGATCATGGCTTTCGCCCAGATCAGGCCGCAGGATGTGCCCGCATTCTTCTCTGCGGCGGAGCGAATCGTACTCGACCTTGCGAATAATCCACCGAACGAAGACGAGCTCCAGCGTGTGACCGAGCCATTGCGACAACAGATCAGCCGCGCTTCAACCGGCAACAATTTCTGGCTGTACAATCTCGAAGGGGCGAGTTTCGATCCGCAACGCGTCGGCCTGCTCCGCTCGCTGCTCAACGACTATTCGCAGACCACCCCAGAGGCGATGCAGGCCTTGGCGCGGCGCTATCTCGCTTCGCGACCTGGCTGGCAACTGGCGGTTATTCCTGAAGGCCAGACACTTGCGCGGAATGGTGGAGGGAATGCCAGCAGGCAGGATCAGGCCAGCACGCGCTGATCGATTTTGCCGATTGGTTTCATTTGAAATGTTATTGCGGCTTGCGCCCGCGAATCTTTGCATTTCTAATCCAGCCCGTGTAACGGCGCGCTCCGATTTGGTTGAATTGAGATTATTGTGGCACAGAATTGGACTCCTGAAGGCTGGAAGGCACACGAAGCGCGGCATTTGCCGCTGTATGAAGATGCGGCAGCGCTGAGCGCGGTCGAAACCACGCTTGCTTCCTATCCGCCGCTGGTCTTTGCTGGCGAAGCGCGCGCCCTGAAAGCCGATCTCGCCGACGTAGCCGGGGGGCATGGGTTCCTGCTGCAAGGCGGTGATTGCGCCGAGAGTTTTGCCGAATTTCATCCGAACAATATTCGCGACACTTTCCGTGTGTTGCTGCAGATGGCGGTAGTTCTGACTTTTGCCAGCAAGCGACCGGTGGTGAAGGTTGGGCGCATGGCGGGCCAGTTTGCCAAGCCGCGCAGCTCGCCCACCGAAACGCAGGGCGATCTCACCCTGCCAAGCTATCTTGGCGACAATATCAACGGGATCGAGTTCGATCCTGCCTCGCGCCGCAACGATCCCGAACGGATGGTGAAGGCCTATTCGCAGGCTGCCGCCACGCTCAACCTGCTGCGTGCCTTTGCCGGCGGCGGCTATGCCAACCTGCGCCAGGTCCACCAGTGGACCCTCGAATTCATGGGGCGCACCCCCTGGGCGGACAAGTTCAGCGATGTTGCTGACCGGATCGGCGAAGCACTCGATTTCATGGAAGCCTGCGGGGTTGATCCCGGCACCGTTCCGCAGCTCAAGGGAACCAGCTTCTATACCAGCCACGAAGCGCTGCTGCTGCCTTACGAGCAGGCGCTGACCCGGCGCGATTCGCTGACCGGCGATTGGTATGCCACCAGCGCGCACATGCTGTGGATCGGCGATCGTACCCGGTTTGATGGTTCGGCACATATCGAATTTGCGCGTGGGATCGGCAATCCACTGGGCATGAAATGCGGCCCTTCGCTCGAGCCCGATGCCCTGCTGCGGCTGCTCGACACACTGAACCCCGCGCGCGAAGCCGGGCGGATCACACTGATCAGCCGGTTCGGGCATGACAAGGTCGAGGCTGGGCTTTCGCGGCTGGTCCGCGCGGTAAAGGCCGAGGGCCATCCGGTGGTGTGGAGCTGCGACCCGATGCACGGCAATGTCGTAAAGTCCGACAGTGGCTACAAGACCCGCCCGTTCGATCGGATCCTGACCGAGGTGAAGGGCTTCTTCGCCGTACACCGCGCTGAGGGCACACATGCCGGCGGCATCCATATCGAAATGACCGGACAGGATGTGACCGAATGCGTCGGTGGTGCGGTTGCCATTACGGATGACGCATTGGGCGATCGCTATCACACCCATTGCGATCCACGCCTCAACGCCGCGCAATCGATCGAACTGGCGTTCCTGCTAGCGGAAATGCTGAACGTGGAAGCAGCAGTGCGCCGGGCCGACGCCGCCTGAAATTTGTCGCTGATTCGTGGACGTTGGGGGCCGTCGCTCCTATATTGTCCTCATGTCGATCCAGAACCTGTGGAACAACACCGCAGCTGCGATAACTGCGATTCCCCGCAGCGAACTGCTGATGCTGGCGATCGCGGCGATGGTTGTGGGCTGGATTGGTTCTGCCCTGATCCGCCGCAAGGTTCCGATGGGGCGACTGGTGCGGACCGCCAGCACGATTGCGCTGGCAGGCGTCCTCGTTACAGTGGTGCTCCAGCTGTCGCGGTTCGATCCGCGGCTGGAGGTGGCGGTGCCGCAGCTGGGCTTGCCCGAACAGGTGGTGCAGGGCGCTGAAACACGCCTTGCCATGGCGAGCGATGGGCATTTCTGGCTACGGGCGGAGTTGAACGGTGTGCCCGCCAATTTCCTGGTCGACACGGGCGCAACGGTGACCGCAGTGTCGAGCGATCTTGCCGCGCTTGCCAATCTTCATCCACGGCGCGGCGGGCTGCCGATCTCGATCGGAACCGCCAATGGACCGGTTGCGGCGCAAATCGCCACGGCGGACAGTTTCCGTTTCGGCAATATCGCAGCGAGCGGCCTCGACGTGGTAATTGCGCCAACGCTGGGCGAAACCAATGTAGTGGGGATGAACCTGCTTTCGCGGCTCGCCTCGTGGCGGGTCGAGGGCGAGACCATGGTGTTGGTCCCGCACAATCCGCAGACGGCGCTGGAGCTTCGTTAAGGCTGGATAGAATGGCTGGGGTGGCAGGATTCGAACCTGCGCATGCCGGTACCAAAAACCGGTGCCTTACCGCTTGGCTACACCCCAGCAACCGCACCGTAGGGTGCGCGGGCGCTCGCTATAGCGCGGCCCCCGCGAAAGGGAAGGGGGCGTGCAAGGAAAGATGGCCTTCAGCCGACATTCGCCCGGCGTTTGCTCAAGTCAGCTTCGATCTGTGCGATCATGCGTCGGTCGATCCGGTAGAAAAAGACGGCCAACCCCGCCGGGACAATGGCAATGGCCGGAACCAGCGCGAATGCCATCTCGATCCCGTCGAGCGCCAGTTGGCTCTGCGTTTCTCCGGCGATAAAGCCGGTATATGCGAGAACGAAGCCTGGCACCGCCGCGCCGAAGGCGACGCCTGCCTTGATCGCGAAGATCGATGCGGAAATGGCCAGGCCAGTCATCTGTTGCCCGCTTTTCCATTCGACATATTCGGCGACGTCGGTGAACATCGAATAGGCCAGCACCATGATCATCCCGAACCCGATGCCGACGAATAGCTGGACCAGGGTTTGCGGCCACACCGCATCGAGCGGTAGCATATAGAAGAGGACGATCGCCGAAACCTTGACCACACCGGCCGCCATCACCAGGTCGCGCTTCTCGAACCGATTGCGCAGCACATTGGCTACCAGCACGCCGGTCAGCTGGCCGAGCGCAAGAGCAGTGTAGAACAAGCCGACCCGGTCGAGGAAGAGGAAGACCGGCGTCCCATCATCCTTTGCGACGTATTTGAAATAGAACAGCGCGCTCGAGGCGCGCGCGGCGATCGCCAGCGGTGTGAGGATCGCGGCGAGTGCGACGATCAACCAGGCGGGCGTCCGCACCAGGATCGCGAGATCGTGCAGTATCGGGGCATTTTCGCGCGCTGGCGGTATGCGTTCGCGTGTGGTGCTGAATGCAACGAGCCAGAACACCAGGCCCAGGGCACAGATCACGCACATGGTCAGCAGGATTCCACGCGCTTCGTCGCCATTCCCCAGTTCTCGCACCAGGGTAGTGGCGAACATGCCGATCGAAATGCCCGAGATCGAGTAGAACAGCATGCGATAGGCAGTGGCGCTGGTCCGCTCGCTGGAATGCGGGGAAATCACCCCCAAAAGGCCCGAATAAGGGACATTGACTACCGTATAGGCGAGCATTGCCAGCGAATAGGTGACATAGGCCCACACCAGCTTGCCGTTCGCGCCCATGTCGGGTGCGGCGAACACCAGCACACCTGAGATGCTGAAGGGCACTGCACCCCATAACAGGTAGGGCCGGTAGCGTCCCCATTTCGTGCGGGTCCGGTCGGCGATCGCGCCCATCATGGGATCGGTGAAGGCGTCGATCAGCTTGGTGATCAGCAGCATCAACCCGATTGCTGCCGGCGCCAGTCCTCCCAGGTCAACGTAGAAATAGAGCAGGAAGTAGCCGAGGAAGTTGATGAAGGTCGCCGAAGCGAGATCACCCACGCCATAACCCAGCTTTTCCCTGAGCCTGAGCCGCTCATGCGGTTGGATCGCCAATTCGAATTCCTCTCAGGCTCAGCCAAGCACGGCGGCGCGCGCAGTCAAGTCGCTTCTGACAAAATCAATATTTCTTGCCTTCGAAATCCTTGGAGGAATGCCGTTCAAGCAGCTTTTCGTCGTCTTCGCCCCATGGCTTGTTGACTATGCGCCCACGGCGCACCGCAGGTCGAGCGGCGATTTCCTTTACCCAGCGGCCGACATTTTCGTACTCGTCGATCGAAAGGAATGTCTTGGCGTCGTTGTAAATGCCGCCGAAGACGAAGGGGGCAAGCCACGGGAAATTTGCCATGTCGGCGATCGAGTAATCGTCACCGGCAAGAAATCGCGCTTCGGCCAGACGCCTGTCCGCGACGTCGAAGATCCGCTTCGTCTCCATTGAATAGCGATCGATCGCATATTGAATCTTTTCCGGCGCGTAAGCGTAGAAGTGACCAAACCCACCGCCAATAAAGGGGCCAGCTCCAACCTGCCAAAAAACCCAGCTCATTACCTCGGCGCGCGCGGCCGGGTCGGTGGGCAGGAACTTGCCGAACTTCTCGGCCAGATGGACCAGGATTGCGCCGGATTCAAAGACACGGAACGG
>SBHJ01000324.1 GCA_006226465.1 Alphaproteobacteria bacterium
GAGGAATTCACCGTCGGCAGCCCCAAGCAGCTGGGCGATATCCTGTTCGACAAGCTTGGCTACAAGGGCGGGCGCCGAGGCAAGAGCGGTCAATTTTCGACCGATCAGGCGATTCTCGAAGGATTGGCAGCACAGGGCGCCGATATTGCCCGCAAGGTGCTCGAATGGCGCCACATGGCAAAGCTCAAATCGACCTATACCGATGCATTGCAGGAAGCGATCAACCCCGACACGGGCCGGGTCCACACCAGCTACTCGCTGGTCGGGGCGCAGACCGGGCGACTGTCCTCGACCGATCCCAACCTGCAGAACATTCCGGTGCGCACCGATATCGGGCGCCAGATCCGCCAGGCATTCGTGGCAGAACCGGGCAATGTCCTGCTCGCCGCCGACTATTCGCAGATCGAGCTGCGACTGGCGGCGCATATGGCCGACGTACCAACGTTGAAAGAGGCGTTTGCGGCGGGCGAAGACATCCATGCTCGCACCGCACAGGAAATGTTCGGCGAGGTGACGCGCGATACGCGTGCCCGCGCCAAGACGATCAATTTCGCCATCCTCTACGGCATCTCGAGGTGGGGGCTTGCCGGACGGCTCGAAGTCGAGCCCGATGAAGCGCAGGCGATGATCGACACCTATTTCCAGCGCTTCCCCGGCATCCAGCGCTACATCATGGAAACGCTAGAGAGCGTGCGCGAGCGCGGCTATTCTGAGACTCTGTTCGGCCGCAAGACCTGGTTCCCGCGGATCAAGTCCTCCAACCAGGCCGAGCGACAGGGAAGTGAGCGCGCAGCCATCAATGCGCCGATCCAGGGCACCAGCGCCGATATCATCAAGCGGGCCATGGCGCGGATGATGCCAGCACTCCGGGAGGCCGGACTGGGCCGCGTACGCATGCTCTTGCAGGTGCATGACGAACTGGTGTTCGAACTGCCAGAAGAAGACGTCGCTGCGGCCTCGCCGATCATCCGCGAAGCCATGGCCAAGGCCGCGGAGCCTTCGGTGCAGCTCTCCGTCCCGTTGGGGGTCGACATCGGCACCGGACAAAATTGGGATGCGGCACATTGATGTTGAACGGGACCACGGCCTTGCAAGGCCGGACAAAGCCCCATAGGCCCGCATGATGGTCGATAAATATGATCCCGCAAATTGGTCGATTGCCTGGGAGCAAGTGGGCGGGGCCGCACTTGAAGTAGCCGTGGCGGTAGGCGTAGCCTACGCGCTTTACCGGGTCGTTTTCATGCTGGTCGGTCGCCTGACCCAGCTGTCTGAGACCCAGATCGACGAATTGATCGTCGGGCGTGTTCGGAAACCGGTCAAATGGGCCTTCATTGCCATCGCTGTGACATTGGTCGCACAGGGCAATGCAGAATTGCGCGCGGTGTGGGAGCCACTGGCGCGCTTCCTGCGCCCTGCCTTGCTCGGTTGGATCGCCTATACCCTGGTCAAAGCGCTGACTGCCGCGCTGGAACTTCGGCTGGAATTGTCGGATGATCCGGTGGCGATGCGCAGCCGGCGGACGCGAATTGCAGTGCTCTCGCGCACCGCAACCTTCACCATTATTTTCATCACTGTGGGCCTGATGCTGCTCGGCATCCCGGCGGTACGCGATATCGGCACGACCTTGCTTGCCTCGGCCGGCCTTGCTGCATTGGCGGTGGGCGCCGCTGCGCAACCCGCCCTGAAGTCACTGATCGCGGGCCTGCAAGTTGCGCTGACCGAACCGTTCCGGTTGGGCGATCTGGTCAGGGTCGATGGCGAAACCGGGCGTATCGAGGAGATTCGCCTGAGTTTCATCACCGTGCGGACATGGGACGAACGCGTGCTGGTAGTGCCCACCAGCCGGTTCCTGGATCAGAGCTTTGAGAACTGGTCGCGCCAGAACGAGAGGTTGACCGGACCGGTGTTCCTGCATCTCGACCCGGCGACCGACGTCAAACCCATTCGCGCAGAGTTCGAACGCTATGTCGATGCGCACCCCTTGTTCGATCATCGCAACCGGACGCTGCTGGTGACCGAAGCCTATCCTGAAAGCGTTGAGCTTCGCCTGACAGTCAGCGCCGAGACCATAGCCGTCCTGTGGCAACTGCGCTGCGAGCTGCGCGAACATATGCTGGACTGGTTGCGCACCGAAATGCCCGATGCGCTGATCCGGCACCGCCTGGAAGTGCCCAATGGCCATCCCAAAGCAGGCGAACCCTGAGCCGCGTCTGCCGACCTACTCGATCGGCGTGGCGCCCTTTCCGCCATGCTTGCTGTCGCGGGTGGGCTCGACCATGCCTTCATGGATAAAGCCGATCGGGTGAACCTCGGCCGCGCGTTTCTTGAGTTCGCCGCGCATCTTCTGGTATTCGGATTCCATCTCGGCAGTCACCGTCGCGCGCGAATCCTTGAGCGCTTCGGAAAAATCGGCGGCGGTGACTTTCTTCACATCCCCGCCCGCGCGGCGCAGCGCATTGAGCCCCGCGCGGCGCACCACGTCTTCCAGATCGGCCCCGGTAAAGCGTTCTGTTTCGCCAGC
>SBHJ01000098.1 GCA_006226465.1 Alphaproteobacteria bacterium
CACAATATCTTACCCGGCAATGCGGCGCCCTGCATTGAAACGCCAGTGCTGCCCCCTTGGTGCATTAAATAGGGTCGAATTACAATTCGGCAACGAGATTTGGCCTTGCGAAGCCCAAGTTTTTCGATTGCTGTGGCGAGCAGGGCACGCGCTCCGGTTGCGAGGGCGGCGGAGTGGTGCTAGGCGCGCGACCAATCTGCCCCATGGCAATAATCAGACACCCTGACACGAAAGACAAATACTCATGGCCGAAGAAGGCGACATCCTGACCGATCTGAACATGGATCAGCCCGCTCCCAATGGTGCGGACAATCTTCCTTCGGTCGGCATAATCACACAATATATCAAGGACATGTCGGTCGAAAATCCGAATGCCCCGGCTGTGTACCAATGGCAAGAGCAGCCGCAGATCGACCTGCAATTCAACATTGGCGCAGAAAAGGTGAACGACGAGGTTCACGAGGTCGAGCTCAAGATCAACCTCACTGCCAAGACCGCCCAGGGCAACGCCTACCTGATCGAGCTGTCCTATTGCGGCCTGGTCGGGATCCGCAATGTTCCCGACGACCAGGCACATGCCTTCCTGTTCGCCGAGGCCCCGCGCCTGCTGTTTCCGTTTGCGCGGGCAATCGTGGCCGATGCCGTGCGCGATGCAGGTTTCCCGCCGCTGATGATGGACCCGATCGATTTCAACGGGCTGTACCTCCAGCAATTGCAGGCCAAGCGCGAACGCGAACAGGCAGCAGCAGGCGGCAGCGAAGTCGCCACGCCTGAAGGCAACGCCTGAGCCGGATGGTGGCGAGGCCGCTCCGGTGAGCCTGCTCAAGAATGTCGGGACGATCGGCGGGCTGACTGCGGTCAGTCGTTTATTCGGCTTTGTCCGCGATATCCTGCTCGCGCGAGTTCTTGGCGCAGGCGGGGTGGCCGATGCCTGGCAGCTCGCCTTCCAGCTCCCCAACCTGTTCCGCCGACTTTTCGCCGAAGGTGCCTTTGCCAGCGCGTTCGTCCCGTTGTTCAACCGCCATTCGACCGAAAGCGAGAGCGCTGCGCAGCGCTTCGCCAGTGAAGTGCTGGCGATCCTGCTGCCGATCCTGGTGTTGTTCGGGGCGCTGATCATGATCGGCATGCCCTGGGTACTATGGCTGTTCGCCAATGCCGACCTGCGCGCCGACCCGGTGAACTATCCGTTGGCGGTAACAATGGGTCGGATCGCCTTCCCCTATTTGCTGTTCATGAGCCTGGCGACACTTACCGCCGCCGTACTCAATTCATTATCGCGCTTTGCCGCTGCCGCCGCTGCGCCGATCCTGCTCAATATCTGCCTGATCGCAGCACTCGCCTGGGGTGCAATGCAGCCAGACGGTGAAGTTGCGCGGCAAATGACCGGGTTCTTCCTGGCGGTTGCGGTTTCGATCAGCGGGCTTTTGCAGCTATTATGGCTGGGATACTGGATGCGCCGCGCGGGGTTCCATATCCCGCTCGCTCGGCCGCGCATTACCGCCAGGGTCAAGGAAATGGGTGTGCTGATCGTGCCTGCCGTTATCGGTGCCGGTGTCTATCAGATCAGCCGATTCATCGATCTCGCCTTCATTCGCGGTCTGCCCGATGGCAGCCTGACCTATATCGCCATGGCCGATCGCTGGAACCAGTTGCCTCTGGGCATCATCGGGATTGCACTGGGCACTGCGATCCTGCCCGCGCTGAGCCGCTTTATCGCCCGCGAAGAAGACGAAGAGGCACAGCGCCTGCAATCGAACGCGGTCGAGCTCGCAATGCTGCTGACGGTACCCGCTGCTGTCGCGCTGTTCTTTACCGGTAGCGCTTTTGTGCGGGTGTTCATGCAATCGGGAGCCTTTACCATGGAGGATGCGGCGATCACCGGCACGGTCGTTTCTGGCCTGGTGCTGGGCCTTCCTGCCTATGTGCTGGTCAAGGTGTTGACCCCCAATTTCTTCGCCCGCAAGGATACGCGCACTCCCGTGATCACAGCCGCCCTGAGCCTGACGGTGACGGTCGCGGTGAACCTGGTGTTGGTGCCAAGGATCGGCGTCGTCGCGCTGGCGATAGCCGGCTCGGTGGGCGCGTGGGTCAATACCCTGTTGCTCTATGGACTGCTGTCGCGGCGCGGACATTTTACGATACCGGGTCGCGTACTGGGCCGCATCGCACGAATTTTGCTGGCAGCTGCGATCATGGGCGCAGCACTATCGCAGGCGATGCAGTGGGGTGACCCCTATTTCAGCGGCACGACTTTTGAGCGGATGGGCTCGATAACGGCATTGATACTGATTGGCAGCGCGACGTATGCCGCCTGCGCGGCGATACTTGGCGTACTCGACAAGGCAACCATCCTACGCCTAATGCGCCGCCAGACCTAATTCTACAGAGATTCTTCCATGCGCGTCGTTTCCGGTATCCAGCCCACGGGCAACCTCCACCTTGGCAATTACCTGGGGGCGATCCGCAATTGGGTGCGCATGCAGGACGAGATGGAGCAGGGCAGCGAATGCCTGTTCTTCCTGGCCGATCTCCATGCAATCTCGCAGCCGCACGATCCCAGGGAATTGGCCAATGCGACATTGGAGATGACCGCTGCACTGGTCGCCTGCGGGATCGATCCCGCGCGTTCGATCCTGTTCAACCAGGCTCAGATACCAGCACATGCAGAGCTGCAATGGCTGCTCAATGGCACCGCGCGAATGGGCTGGCTCAACCGCATGACGCAGTGGAAGGACAAGGCCGGCAAGAACCGCGAAGGCCAGTCGGTCGCACTGTTCACCTACCCGGTGCTGCAGGCCGCAGACGTGCTGCTATACCAGGCGACGCATGTTCCGGTTGGCGAGGACCAGAAGCAGCATCTGGAGCTGGCGCGCGACATTGCGCAGAAATTCAACAACGATTTCTGCGAACCAGACGCCCCGGTCTTCACCCTTCCCGATCCGATCGTGCCGCCCGATGCCGCACGGATCATGAGCCTGCGCGACGGCAGCGCGAAGATGAGCAAATCCGATCCTTCGGAGATGAGCCGCATCAATCTGACCGACGATGCCGACGAGATCATGCGCAAGATTAAAAAGGCAAAGACCGATCCTGAGCCCTTGCCGAGCGAGGCGAAGGGTTTGGATGGCAGACCCGAAGCGCAGAACCTGGTCGGCATTTACGCCGCCATGTCAGGCGAAAGTGTCGATGCGGTGCTGGCGCGCTTTGGCGGGCAAGGCTTCGGTGTGTTCAAGCCGGCGCTGGGCGAATTGCTGGTCGAAGCCCTTGCGCCCATTTCGGAGCGATTCCGCGGTTTGAAGCACGATCGTGAAGCCCTTGACGCGATCCTCGCCCGCGGTGCTGCGCGTGCCCGGGAACGCGGCATCCCTACACTCAACGCCGCCTACAAGGCACTTGGGCTGGTGCGTGGAGTGAGTTGAACCGTTCCGGGGCAGCGTTCAATGCCCGTTCAGCCGTGATCTTTACATTGAAGATATACAGTGACAGCCTGCGCTGCGGCGGGAAAGCGGCGCAGCTGCCAATTGCACACCCCGCATGGGACAGATGATATGACCAAATTTTTCAAACTCGTAAGTGTGCCGCTACTGCTGGCGAGCCTTGGTGCTTGCGCCACGCCATTCAAAGCCGATGTATCGCGCTTCGAGTCGCAGCTCCCGGCACCCGCTGGCGAGTCATTCGCGGTTGTGGCCGACGATCCTTTGCTGGCAGGTGGGCTGGAATTTGCGCAATATGCCGATCTGGTCGAGGCCCAGATGGAACGGCTTGGCTATGCCGAAGCATCATCACCCGAGGCGGCAACCCTGCTTGTCCGCTTCGACTATGGCGTTGACGATGGGCGCGAACGGGTTCGCAGCACTGGTACCGGATTCTACGACCCCTTCTGGGATCCCTGGTACCGCCCTTACGGGCGCTATCGCTATTCCCCATATTATCGCCCGCGCGGACTTTGGGGCTACGGCTTTTATGATCCTTGGTTCGGCGGATCGGACGTCGAAAGCTACACCGTCTATACCAGCGGAATAGACTTGAAGATCGACCGGGCATCGAGTGGCGAACGGCTGTTCGAAGGCAAGGCCCAGGCCGTATCGACTTCAAACCGCCTGCAATATCTGGTCCCCAATCTGGTCGAGGCCATGTTTACCGATTTCCCCGGCAATTCGGGTGAGACCCTGCGAATCTCGATCGCACCGGAAAAAACCAAGGTCAAAAAGGTCAAATAGTCCCCTTAGCCTTTTTGACAAACTGGAGGGGCGGCTCCGCAAGGAGCCGCCCTTTCGCGTCGATGGCAAGCTAACGATTGTCGAACTGGGCGCGTACCGCACCTAACCCCTCCCGCGTTATGCGATAGGGCCTGCCGCCCTGACTGCGGATCAACCTGCGCTGGCGTAGCCGGGTAAAGATCGCAAGCGTACAATCGGCGAGACGAAAACCGTCGCGACTGAAGCAATCGACCGTCGCAATCTTGCCCTTCGCATCGCGGGCATATTCGATCCGCCCACCCTGGGCGAGCGCGTGCAGCACGCGCTGTTCGCATTTCGAGATATTCATTTTCCTAAATTCCATCTGCTGGCATGGGGTACGCGAAACCGCGCGGCCCATTGGCCTGCGCGGCGCGCACGTCAGCCCTTCCCGCAATTACATGCAGGCCGGGCGGCTCAGCGGATGGCAATCTCTGTCATAAATCCCTTGATGGGTTGAACGGGCTGGCAATTGCCCGATCTTTCGCCCGAAATCAATTCCGTGGATGCCCCGGGGACGGAGGGTCACCTCACCCCCGGGAAGCGCTTTCGTTCAGAGTGTTTTGGTCAAAGACAACGACAGACGCCAGTCCTCCGGCAACTGGATGCCGTTGAGGTTTTGATAGACCGGCACTGCCGCTTCGAAGCCGATCTGGGGTGGTTTGGCACCGCTAAAGGGCAAGGCCAGGTTCAAACCCAGCCCTACCAGCACCTTGTCACCGCCATAGTTTGTCTGTCGATCCGACGGCGAGGCATGCCTATGCGCCGCGTTGTAATGGCCCAGGATCTGTCCCTCATGCTCCCAGCTCAGGCGCGCAGTCGCGCTTGCCCTGGCACCAACCAGATGGCTCGCCCAGCTCGTGACCAGTGTCTTGTCGCCGAACGAAAAGCCCGATGCGTTATGCTCCTCGGTCCGCCAACGATAGCTCGCCTGCGCGCCCCAACCGAATGCGCCTTCGGCACCCAAGATTGTCGCCACCAGTTCGATATCCCAGGTCCCGCTGCCGGACTGCATGCCATAGTGAACGAAGGTGCCGTCGGGATTGGTCCGATCAACCCGTCCGGTCGGCAGCCACAGGCCGATGGTGACATGGGCGTTGAAGCTGGGCGAACGGGCCAGCCGTAGTGAGCCAGACACCAATGTGTCACTGAAACCTTCGGTCGAATGGGTCATGGTTTCGCCAAAGGGAAGCCCACTGTGCGGCTGGGTCATATCCATGCCGCCCATGTCCATGCCGGTATTCATCGGGTTGATCCCGACCATGGTCATTTCGTGCCGCATCCAATGCGGCATGATCATGAAGGTCAGCTGGTCATTCGGTGCATACATGATGTCGAGCATCACCATGTCCATATCCATCCGGCTCGCGCGCACCCCATATCCGGCGGCATAGATATCGCCGTCGGCAATTGCATCGGTGCCGGACTGGTTCGCGCCACGATAGCTATCATGCGAATAGCGAAGGCCCAGCATGAATTCGCCGCCATCGTGCATATGTTCGTTCATCATGCCCGCGGCTGGATGGAGAGGGACATAACTGACGACGATCGGAGCCTCCTCGCCGGTGTTCGGACCATCGATTTTGGGACTCTCATCGGCCAACACCGGCGTGGCGCACAGCAACAGGGGCAGCGCCGCAGCGCCGCGAACAAGCGATTTCTTCATTGAATTATCCTGTGATTTGAATTGGGTAGGTTCTGCCTCACGCGGGGCAGTCGGCTATCCCATCACAGGAGGCGCGCGACCCGGAGGTTTGACGCGGGGTTGAACGCCCAACTCGAATTGCTCGAGGATGGCCAGGGTAATGGCTTGCAGAGCAATTGCCGCTTCCGCCAGCCCGATCGGTTCGGCAAGCGGCGCGCCATCGGCAAAGCTTGAAAAGGCGCAAGGCACCTGGTGATTGCCTTGCCTTGGCGCAGTCTCGCCGCGCTTGAGCGGAATCTCGATCGTGATGGCCGAGTTGCAAACCTTGGCGACGATCGTTGCGCCCTGTCCTTGCTCCGGCATCCAGCCGGCCGGTACGGCCGCGCGCATGAACAGCGCTGCCGCAATCAACAACCATGCATAGGTCAACCTGGTTCGCCGGAGAATCACGCGGCTCCCCTAGGCAGGTGAGAACGCCCAGACAAGACGGTCGGATCAATCAGGCCTGTTTCAGCCGCTCATGCCCACCGGTCGAACCGAAACCACCTGCGCCGCGCTCGGTTTCGTCGAGCTGATCGACCTCATTCCACACCGCCTGCGTGACCGGCGCCAACACCAATTGCGCGACACGGTCACCACGAACAATGGGGAAGGGCTCGCTGCCAAGGTTGATCATGATCACCTTCAGCTCGCCGCGATAATCGCTGTCGATCGTGCCGGGCGTATTGGGCACGGTAATGCCATGCTTGAGCGCAAGGCCCGAACGCGGACGTACCTGGATTTCGTATCCTTGCGGGATCGCCAGTGCCAATCCGGTCGCCACCGCATGGCGCGCGCCGGGCGCCAGCGTCACATCCTCTGCCGAAACCACATCCATGCCGGCTGCTCCCGGCGTGGCGTAACGCGGCAAGTCCAGGCCTTCGCCATGCGGCAGGCGTTTGACCTGCACCGCAACCTGTTCGCTATGCTTTGTCTGCTTCATCAAGAGCGGCTGCTATCCGCTCTGCCAGGGCTATGGCAACCTCCAGCTTGGGCATTTCGTCGAGGCTTTCAACACCTTCGCCAGTTACAATGTGTACGCGGTTGGTATTTCCGCCCATCACGTCGCCCGAAACATCATTGGCGACGATCCAGTCACAGGTCTTGCGTTTGCGCTTCGCCTTCGCGTTTTCGAGCACATCTTCCGTCTCGGCGGCAAAACCGACAACCAGCGCAGGCCGCTTGTCCGATGCGGCTACATTGGTGAGGATGTCAGGATTTTCTTCCAGGACCAGCGCAGGTGGCGCAGAGCCGCGCTTCTTGAGCTTTTCGGCCCTATACTCCTTGGGTCGCCAATCCGCCACGGCGGCAACCATCACGGCAACGTCGGCGGGCAGCGAATCGCGCACCACGTCGGCCATGTCGCGTGCGCTTTCGACATTGATCCGGTCAACTCCTTCGGGCGTCTTGAGCGAGACTGGGCCGGCAACCAGTGTTACCTTGGCGCCTAGCGCAGCGGCCGCAGCAGCAATGGCAAAGCCCTGTTTGCCGGAAGAGCGATTGGCAATGTAGCGAACCGGATCGATCGCTTCCCAGGTCGGCCCGGCAGTGACAAGCACGTGCCGCCCATTGAGCGGGCGATGACCCTTCTTGACCTTGAAGCCCTCGCCTTCGAGCGCGTCGTCCTCGCGTTCCTCGATTTCATCCGGGCGAACCGGCTCGACGTCGTCACCCTCGTCGATCGATTCCGGGGCAGTTTGGTTGGCGTTGACTTCGTGATTGATGGCTTCGGCATCGGTCGGGGGGGCAGCTTTGGCTGCACCTTTTTGCGCCATCAGCGGGCCATCCAGGTCGGGCTCGACATCTGGGGCGGCCTCTTCGCCTGCTTCCTCGACAGTCTCTTCCTCTGCTCCGGCCTCGGCAGCCTCTGCCGCAGCGGCAGCAGCAGCTTCCTCTTCGAGGTAGGCGGCTTCGATTTCCTCGGCCGAACGCTTGGGCGTCGAACGCGGGATGATCGCAGACAGCAATCCGCCCAGCCCGCCGCCCTTGGGCGCGACTTCGGGTTCGAGCGCTTCGTCGCTTTCCTCTTCCGGTTCGCTTGAGGGTTTGGACTTGGGTGCATCGACCTTGATGCCGAAATGACCGGCAATTGCGGCCCAGATCGCATCGGGTTCGGGCAGGCGGCCATAGCCGAATTCGCCGCAAGCCATAGCGCCTTCATCGGGATCGAGTACTTCGACCCCAGCCTGCTTCAGCCAGGTAACGTTGCGCTTGGTCGCTTCATGCTCCCACATCCGCACATTCATTGCCGGGACTGCCATAACCGGCTTGTCGGTCGCGAGGATCAGCGTGGTCGCCAGGTCATCGGCAATCCCTGCTGCCATCTTGGCGAGGAGATCGGCGGTCGCCGGGCATACCACCACCAGGTCCGCCTCGCGGCTGAGCTCGATATGGCCCATCTCGACTTCGTTCTTGAGATCCCACAGCGTGGTGTGCACGGGGTTCTCGGACAGCGCGGCAAGCGCCATGGGTGTGACGAACTGCTGTCCGCCTTCGGTGATTACGCAGGTAACATCACCCCCGCCCTTGCGGATCAGGCGAACAAGCTCGCACGATTTGTAGGCAGCGATACCGCCACCCACCACCAGCAAGATCTTCGGTCCAATTCCGCTCAAGAACAAATCCCCATAAACGCGCAGCGCAAACCTAGCCGCACTGCACGCGCGCGCCAAGCCTGCGTTCTAATGGTTAAGTTTTACCTAGCCGCGCCCTAACAAACGGCTAACATGGGGCGATAAATCAAGGGGAGAGCCAAATGATCCTGTTCCTGCGCGCGGCGCTTTTCGTCGGCGGCCTGTTCTATGTCATCCTTGGAGTCGGATTCCTGCTCGATCCAGCAGGATCGGGATCGGATTTCGGCCTGGCTGCGCAAGGGCCACATGGACTCGCAACCATACGCGCCGATATCACGGCTTTTTTCGTCGTCGCCGGTGGTTGCATGATCTGGGGCGGATGGGCACGCAAGGGCGATCCCCTGCTGGTCACAGCGGCGTTGATGCTGTTGGCGCTGTTGGGGCGATCGGTCGGTCTGGCTATGGACGGCAGCTATGCCGGATATTGGCCGCCCATGGTGGTAGAGGCGGTTACGGTGATCCTTGCGCTCGTCGCCAGCCGCATGCTGCCGCACACGGCGCTTGAGCCCGATAGCTAGAATTCAGCCCATCCAGCCCAACGCCATGGCGCTCCATAGCGCGCCTGCACCGATCGCTGCAGCAAGCAGATAGCCGAACCATCCTGCGCCCGTTCGCGCACCTGGCCCGACGATCACTTCGATCTCCGGCAAGGGCGGCGGTTCAGGCGCGCCACCCTTGGCGGGAAACTTGTCTTCGATCCGGCGGATCAAGTCAGGCAGGCGCAGCAGCGTCTCGCCATCCTTGCGGATACGGTCGGCCAGCGCGGCTTCGGGACCCAGCTCGTCGCGCACCCAATTGCGGACATAGGGGGCGGAAACGTCCCACATATTGATCGCCGGATTGAGTTGCGTCGCAATGCCTTCGACCATGACCATGGTCTTTTGCAGCAACAGCAGGTGCGGCTGGGTCTGCATGTCGAAATCGCGGGTGATCGCGAACAATCCGTCGAGCATCTGGCCGACGCTCAGCTCGCTCACCGGCTTGCCGCGCATCGGCTCGCCCACGGCGCGCAGTGCAGTCGCGAACTCATCGACCGAGTGATAGCTGGGTACATATTGCGCTTCGAAATGGATTTCGGCCACGCGGCGATAATTGCCCGTCGTCAGACCATAGAGAATCTCGGCCAACCAGACGCGGGCACGCCGATCGATTCGGCCCATGATCCCGAAATCGATCGCGGTAATTGTCCCGTCATCCTCGACGAACAGATTGCCCTGGTGCATGTCGGCGTGGAAGAACCCCCCGCTGATCGCCTGGGTCAGGAAGGCCAACACCAGCCGCTCGGCCAAGGCTGGCAAATCGTGCCCCCTGGCCTTGAGCTCCTCGACCTTGCTGATCTTGACCCCGTCGATCCAGTCGACCGTCATCACCCGGCCATTGGTCCGGTCCCAATCGATCGCCGGAATGCGATAGCCTTCGAACCCCTTCATCGCATCGGCCAGTTCCGATGCAGAGGCGGCTTCGCGCCGCAAATCCAACTCGCGATTGGTCCAGCGCTTGAAATTGGCGATGGTCAGGCGTGGGCGCAGCCGCGCTGCCTCTCCGCCCAATGCCTCCAGATTGGCAGCAGCCCATTCATAGGTCTCGATATCGCGGGCAAACCGCTCGCGAATGCCGGGGCGCAGAACCTTGACTGCGACCTGCCTGTCGTCCGTGGTCACCGCACGATGGACCTGCGCAATCGAGGCCGCACCGACGGGCTCGGGGTCAATCTTGCTGAACAGGGCGGATGCGGGCTGGCCGAAGCTCGCCTCGATCACCGCCTCAATCTCGGCAAAGCGGACAGGTGGCAAATCGTCCTGCAAGGTCAGCAGATTGTTTGCTGCTTCCTCGCCCACCAGATCGGGCCTGGTCGCCAGCGTCTGCCCCAGCTTAATCGCTGCCGGGCCGATTTCCTGGAACGCACCAGCATAGTCGGGCACTTGCGGCTGGAAGGTCCCGAAGCGCGCCAAGCGCGTCAGGCGCTTGACCGGGGCCGGCGTGTTGGGATCGCGCTCGATGCCGCGAAGCGCACCATGCTTTGCCAGCGTGCGACCCCATTTGAGGAGGCGGAATATATGGGTGGCAGGTCGCGTCACCCTAAACTTTCCACCCCGAATAGATGCCAACCGCTCCACCCAGGATCAGTTCAAACCGAGTATTGGCAAAGCCAGCCTTGCGGATCATCGCGTCGAAGTCGCGTGGCTTGGGGAAACGGCGGATCGATTCGGCCAGGTAACGATAACTGTCCTCGTCATCGGCGATCACCTTGCCGATCTTCGGCATCAACCGATGCGAATAGAGATCGTAAACTTCCTTGAAGCCCGGCCATTCGGTCTGGCCGAATTCCATGCAGAAAAACCTGCCACCATGCCGCAAGACGCGGTGCGCCTCCGCCAGCGCCTTGTCGATATGGGTCACGTTACGGATGCCGAACACAATGGTGTAGGCATCGAATACAGCGGAGGGATAGGTCAGCACCTCGGCATTCTGGCACGACCATGTAAGTCCCGTCAGCCCGCGCTCGATCGCCCGCTCAACCCCCACGTCGAGCATGTCCTGGTTGATATCGGCAACAGTAACTTCGGCACCGCGCGCGGCCATCCGGAACGCGATGTCGCCCGTGCCACCCGCCATATCGAGGATCGCCTCACCGGGCTGCGGTTTCACCCGGCGCACAAAGCGGTCCTTCCACAACCGATGCATCCCGCCCGACATGGCGTCGTTCATCACGTCATACTTGGAGGCCACGCTGGAAAACACCGCGCCGACCCGGCGGGTCTTTTCGTCCGGGGCTACGTCTTCATAGCCAAAGGATACTTTTTCGCTCATCGGGCCGCGCCTTAGAGCCTGTTGCAGCCGGGGGGAAGGGTGTTAGATCAAGCCGCATGCCCGAACTTCCCGAAGTCGAAACCACTGTCCGCGGCCTAGCCCGTTTCATGGTGGGCGAGCAGATCGCGCGCGTGACGCTCAATCGTGAGGGATTGCGTCGACCCTTCCCGCCTGAATTGGTGCAGGTTCTGACCGGCGCGCGAGTTTCAGCGCTCGGGCGCCGGGCAAAATACGGTCTGATCCACACCGACCGAGGATACACGATGGTGTTCCATTTGGGCATGAGCGGTACCTGGCGGATCGACCCTGCTGCAAGCGACAGGCACGATCATCTGGTGCTGGAAACTGCGCGCAAACGTTTCGTGCTCAACGATCCGCGCCGCTTTGGATCGGTGGACCTTGTCGAAACCGGCCAGTTGGAGATTTGGCCGACCTTTGCCGCCATCGGGCCAGAACCGCTCGGGGACGGCCTCACCGCCGAGTACTTGAAAAGCGCGCTGAAGGGCCGTGCCCAGGCGATCAAGCTATGCCTGCTCGACCAACGCATCGTAGCGGGGCTCGGCAACATCTATGTCTGCGAAGCGCTGTGGCGCGCTGGGATCAGCCCGCGCAAGGCGGGCGGCAGGGTGACTCGCATGCAGTTCGGCCGGCTGGTCCCGGCGATCCGCGAAGTGCTGACCCAATCGATCCGCGATGGCGGCTCAACCTTGCGTGACTATGCTGCACCCGATGGCGAGCTGGGCTATTTCGCCACCCGTTTCGATGTCTATGGCCGCGAAGGACAGGCGTGCCGACACGATGATGATGGGACCATCCGCCGTATTGCCCAAGGGGGAAGGAGCAGCTGGTATTGCCCCAAATGCCAGCGTTAAGTCATTTCTTGACGATTCGAGCACTCACGACTATGTGCGCCGCTTTCCGGCGTGAATCGCCGTTTCTGCAAACAGACTGACACAAAGATCGGTCGCCCCACGGTGACCCGAAGCATTAAGGTCGAGATAGGACGAACATGGCAAATACGCCGCAAGCCAAGAAGCGCATCCGCCGCAATGATCGCCGCGCCGAAATCAACGGCGCCCGCATGAGCCGCATTCGCTCATTCGTGAAGAAGGTCGAAGCCGCCATCGAAGGTGGTGACAAGGCCGCAGCTGCAGACGCTCTCAAGGCAGCGCAGCCCGAAATGGCTCGCGGAGTTGCTCGCGGCGTGCTCCACAAGAACACCGTAGCGCGCAAGATGTCGCGGCTGTCCAAGCGAGTCGCGGCACTCTGATTCGTTTGGACCGACCTGGTCCGGTCGATACAAGCTGAAATTTGCAGACAAGGGTCGGCCCTGCTGGGGTGCGGCCCTTTCTGTTTGCCGGTATTTTTGATCACTATCAACGATGCTGCATTGCGGTGAAATCGCGCAACCCAAGGATTCCCCGCGATTCGCACTACCTCGCAAGCTAAATCTGTTATTTTTCCGATGGTTGAACGCAAACCTGCGGCATTCGGCGAGTCAACAAAATTATTTCATTTTTTTTGCACTCTGCCCTCTTGTGTGAATCGCAAAGCCGTAGATAAGTCACCTATCACTCAGGGCGGGACAGCCGGAGTTCTTACATTTTGGACGTTGGGGGGAATCCCGGAATGCGCTTTCCGGGAATGGGCGAAGCATTGCCTACTGATCCTTCTGTTGGGGGTTTCCCGGTCGCGAATTGCCGGGATACGGACGAGGATTTTTTTGTTAAAATGGTTCATAAGAGCGAACACGCGCGACCGACCAGGAAAGTGGATGAGGATCTGATGGAAGATGCCGAGGCGGTGAACCTCGCTGCCGACTGGGCCGATATCAGCCAGGGGCTGCGGAAAGACCTGGGGCATCAATTGCACAGCCAATGGATCAAGCCGATCCAGCTGGGCGGCATCTGCAAGGAAACCGGCACGCTCAACCTCTTCTTGCCGACCGAATT
>SBHJ01000101.1 GCA_006226465.1 Alphaproteobacteria bacterium
CTACCCTTCTCCGCCACGATCAGCGTGCGCTCGAACTGGCCGGTATTCTCGGCATTGATGCGGAAGTAGGTCGATAGCTCCATCGGGCAGCGCACGCCTTCCGGCACATAGACAAAAGTGCCGTCCGAAAAGACCGCGCAATTGAGCGTCGCGAAGAAGTTGTCATGCTGTGGCACTACCCGCCCCAGCCATTTCTTCACCAGATCGGGATGTTCCTTGATCGCCTCCGAGATTGAAAGGAAGATCACGCCCGCCTTCTTCAACTCTTCGCGGAAGGTGGTGGCGACAGAAACAGAGTCGAACACGGCATCGACCGCAACCTTGCGTGCGCCCTCGACCCCGGCCAGAACCTCTTGTTCTGCAACGGGTATGCCGAGCTTGTCGTAGACCGCCTTGATCTCGGGATCGAGCTCGTCGAGCGAAGCCAGCTTGGGCTTCTTCTTCGGCGCGGCGTAATAATAGGCGCCCTGGTAATCGATCGCCGGATAGCCGAGCTTGGCCCAGTTCGGTTCCTCCATCGTCTGCCACAAGCGAAACGCCTTCAATCGCCATTTGAGCATCCATTCGGGCTCGCCCTTCTTGGCCGAGATGAAACGAACGGTGTCTTCGGTGAGGCCCTTTTCAGCGAATTCGGTCTCGATATCCGCCGACCAGCCATGCTCGTATTCGGCAGCCTTGGCCGCAGCCTCGCGCGCCTCCTGGTCCTGGACTTTTACTTGCTCGTTCATGCCGGTTCTCGCGTCGCGACCAGGCGAGTCAGCGGAATTTCCGCCAGCGCACCACGCATGGCATCGTTGATCAGTGGCCAGTGCGGTTTCATCGTGCAGGTGTGATCCACCGCACAATCATGGCCTTCGACACATTGGGTCAGCGCAATCGGCCCCTCCACCGCCTCGACTATATCGGCCACGGTGATCGCTGCCGCAGGCCGCGCGAGCTGCAAACCGCCATGCGCCCCGCGCAGCGAGCGCAGTAGCCCCGCCTTGCTGAGCGTGCTGACCAGTTTCTGTACCGTTGGCAGCGGCAGGCCGGTTTCCTCGGCCAGCTCGGTTGCCGATGTACGCGCACCGCCGCAATGGCGCGCGGCGGCGCTCATGGTGACTACAGCATAGTCGGCAAGGTTCGAAAGTCGCATGGTTCTAAATCGGAACAAATCAATCCGATTTGTAAATATGCATGCTGGTTCCGCGATTCAACGAAAATCGCCTCTTGCGAGTCGTTAGCAACTGGTCTCAGTCGCCATACTTGGCGAGCTGCTCCGCCTCGTTCCCGGCGAACACATCGACCACGCCATAACCATCTTCGCGCAAGGTCTCTTGCACAATCGATCCGCCACCCTTGACTAGCAAACGCGGGGTGCGTCCCGCAAACTCACGAATCTCGCGGATCATATGCGCCTGGTCGTAGAAGGAATTGAGCACCTCAGCGCGCAGCGCCGGATCAAGCTTTGGGTCAGCGAGCAGGGTTGCGGCGCGAATGGCCCGATAGCGCCGCATCAGGCGGTGCGGCGGCAAGCCGAAGAAACGATTGACGAGACGCTGGGCCTGTCGCGGCGACATTGGCAGCTTGGCATAAAGTTCTTCGCTCGGCGGGCTGAAGCTGCTGCTGAGCCAATTGTAGGTTGTCTCGATGAGGAACCTATGTTGATCAGGCAGCGGTGCGGCGCAGGAGCGAAGGATGTCGGCAACCTTGTCGAGCGCCGCCCGCGCGTCGATCTTGCCCAGTTCGAAATCTGCCGAAAGCTGCAGTGCGGCAGTCCCGGCCGCCTCACCTAACGCTGTACCTACGTCAAGAAACCGATCCCCATGGCTGGCTGCCGGCAGCCCGGTGAGCGCAGCCCAGCCATAGAAGGACATCGACACACCAAGGATGCATGCCGGTCCATCAATCTCCAGCGGGCTGGCATGGCTGAGTGGCCCAACTACCGTTACGCGAGGCTTTGCCTCCACAAATCCGTGCCCAAAGTCGAGCCGGCCCGAAGGCCCGTTGGAAATCAACAATTGCCCCGAATAGGCGGGCAGCATCTCCTTCAGGCCCTGCGGCGCGATGCGCAGGACATATAGCGAATTGAGATAGGGTGCGAGATCCGCTGGTGCAGGCACAAATTCAAATGCGTGAGCTGGAACGTCGTGCATGCCAAAGAAGCACTACATTTGAATTTCGAATCAGTCGAGCCGAAGAAATGGTCCAGCCGTTATGCGTAATTGCTCTGCGTGCGACCGCATTGCCCCAGAACAACACTAGGAACGCAATCACTCACCGAGCGTATTTTACTGAGATTGGGCGCTCAACAAAAAAGGGGGCGGTTTCAACAATAGAAACCGCCCTCTGAAAGTTGAGGAACTCTTCGCATCGCTGCTCCGAGCCCTTCGGGTCGCATTTCTTGGTTAGACGATTCGGTGCTCGAAGAATTGTATGCAAACGACAAGTACCGCCATGAAACACGATCCGTGCAATTCGTAAATAGGCGAAAATGCCTATATTCAATCGTTTAGGCCTTGGCCTCGACAGTCAAGGCAAGCATTGCCATAGGCGCTTTCCATGCTCTTCAATTTACTCCGCCCGGCGCTTTTCATGCTCGATTCGGAAAAAGGTCACCGAATCGGGATCAATGCGCTTGGCATGATGCCACCGCGAAAGCTGCCCGATTCGGGTGCTTTGCAGGTCGAAGTAGCCGGCATCGCCTTCCCCAATCCGGTTGGCTTGGCGGCTGGCTTTGACAAGGATGCCGAAGTCCCCGACGCAGTTCTTGGCCTGGGGTTTGGTTTTGCCGAGGTCGGCTCGATTACCCCGCTGCCACAAGCCGGCAATCCCAAGCCGCGGCTGTTCCGGCTGGTCGAAGATCGCGGTGTCATCAACCGAATGGGCTTCAACAATGGCGGTGCCGATGCTGCGCTGAAGCGGCTTGAGTGCCGAAGGGGGCGCCCGGGGGTGGTGGGCATCAATATCGGCGCGAACAAGGACAGCGCCGACCGGATTACCGATTATGCCCTGATGACGCGGCTGATGGCACCGCACGCGTCCTATCTGGCGGTCAATATCTCCAGCCCCAACACGCCTGGCCTGCGCGCGTTGCAGGATGAAGGTGCGCTGGCGGAGTTGCTCGAAGCCGTGATCGACGCGCGCGCCGATGCCATGCCGCAAGGTGGTCCGCCGATCTTTCTCAAGGTTGCGCCGGATCTGGAACCGGGCGACATCGAAGCGATCGCGCGGATCGCGATGGACAAGCGACTTGGCGCCCTGATCGTCTCCAACACCACCGTTTCGCGTCCGCCATTGCGTTCGCACCATGCCGCAGAATCGGGCGGCCTGTCCGGCGCCCCGCTACGTGCGCTGGCGCTTGAACGATTGCGCGACTTCCGCAATGCGACCGCTGGTGAACTACCCCTCATAGGCGTTGGGGGCATTGCCTCTGCCGAACATGCGTGGGAACGCATCCGCGCCGGGGCCAGCCTGGTGCAACTTTACAGCGCGCTAGTTTATGAAGGGCCGGGCCTGGGCGCCCGGATCGTGCGCGGGATCGAACGGCTGATGAAACGTGATGGCTTCACCACCATTGCAGAGGCGATTGGAAGCGAATAGCGTGCGGCGCATGAGAAACGTGTCCGCACTGCGCCTGTTCGCAGCACCCTTCCTGTTTAGTCTCTCACTTTCAGGTTTGATTGCCGCACCTGTTGTGGCCCGATCACCTGATGCAACCCAGGTCGGCGAGGTTAGCGCCGCGGATCCGCGGGCAGAGGAGGCCGGCAGGGCGATGCTATTGGCGGGCGGCAATGCGGTCGACGCAGCGATAGCTGTCATGTTGGCCTTGACCGTAGTTGAGCCGCAAAGCTCGGGGATCGGCGGCGGCGGTTTCCTGGTGCGCGGAACAGCCGATGGCTCGGTCACAACGTTTGATGGGCGAGAAAAGGCGCCGGCGGTTGCCGACCCAGACTGGTTCCTACGAACAGACGGGTCCTTGCCCGAGTTCGAGGAATCCGTTCGCAGCGGGTTGAGCGTTGGCGTCCCTGGCAATATCCGCATGGCGGAGAAGGCCCATGCCGAATATGGCAAGCTGCCTTGGGCCAAACTGTTCGAGCCGGCTATCGCGCTCGCTCGCGATGGGTTCCAGATAAATGCCCGGTTGCATGGCTACCTCAAGTCGATGCCGCAGGTGGCGGGTTGGTCGCACGCGGCCCGTGCGCTTTATTACGATGCCGATGGCCAAGCGTTGCCCGCCGGTGCAATGGTCAGGAACGAGCAGCTCGCACAAACATTCGAGCGGATTGCCAAGGAAGGCGCCGGCGTCCTCTACGCCGATGAAATGGCCGCGCGAATCGTCGCCCAGGTGGCGGCAGCAACCCCCCGCAGCGGCGCGATGACAATGGGCGACTTGGCGTCCTATGAGGCCAAGGAGCGCGACGCCGTATGCGGGAGCTATCGCCAGTATCGCATCTGTTCGATGGGGCCACCGACCTCCGGCGGAATCGCAGTATTGCAGATGCTGGGTCAGCTGGAACGGTTCGATCTGACCGCGCTGGGCCAAGATAATCCGGTGACCTGGCACCTATTTCTCGAATCACAGCGGCTCGCCTACGCGGATCGTGAATTGTACCTGGCCGACCCCGATTACGTCAGCGTGCCAGTAAGGGGGCTGCTTGATCGCGATTATCTCGCGCAGCGCAGTGCATTGATCGACCCAGCCAATTCGCAAGCGAAACCGGCGGCCGGAACGCCTGAAGGAGCGCTGCTGGCTCTCGCTGATGGCGATGAGCCCGATGAACATGGCACCTCGCATTTCGCGGCCGTCGATAGCGACGGCACGATGGTCAGCTATACATCGACGATCGAGAGCGCATTCGGTTCCGGCCTCATGGCTAATGGCTTCTTCCTCAACAACGAGCTGACCGACTTCAGCCGTTCGCCGCAGGTCGATGGCAAGATGGTCGCCAACCGTGTTGAGGGTGGCAAGCGGCCGCGCAGCTCAATGTCGCCAACAGTGATCTGGGATCCGCAAGGCAGGCCATTCATGGCGGTGGGGGCCGCAGGTGGCCAGACCATTCCGGTTACGACCGCGCGGGCCATTGTGGGCGCAATCGACTTTGGCCTATCCGCCGAAGAATCGCTCAACCTGCCCTTCCTGATGTCCTTCGGTCCGGCAGTGCTGGTTGAAAAGGGCACTTGGCTTGAGCAGGCGATACCGCAGTTTGAAGCGCTGGGACATGCGCGGATTGTCGTCCGTGAGGCTCCAATCAAGGGCAACGCCGTGATGCATTCGGACGAGGGCTGGGAAGGTGCGCGCGATCCGCGCATCGAAACCGGGTTGGAAGTGCCCTGATCCTGACACACTTGCCCCGCAGGTGAAGCGGGCTTAATCCTGTCATCATTCACTGATCCGCAGCAGGTCAGGCTTTGGGGAGCCCAATGTGCTGAACGATATCGATAATGCAAACAATCTTGTCGAACTGTTCCTGACTCGCGCAGATGCCAAGGGCGCCGCGCCCTTTCTCGGCCGCAAGGCAGGCGCCGCATGGGTCACGCAAAGCTGGGAGGAGGTGGCAAGCCAGGTCTGCCTGATGGCGCAGAACCTGCGCGAGCTCGGCCTGGAGCCCGGCGACCGGGTGGCGCTGGTATCCGAGAACCGGCCCGAATGGTGCATTTCAGACCTGGCAATCATGGCGGCGGGCTGCATCACCGTTCCGGCCTACATCACCAATACCGAACGCGATCATTCGCATATCCTTGACAATTCGGGCGCGCGCGCGGTGATCGTTTCGAATGAAAAGCTACTCCAGCCGCTGCATGGTGCGATCCAGGCGACCGGTATTGTCGAGCACGTGATTGGGATCGACGATCTAAAGCGACACCAGGCAGGCAGTTTCGAATTTCACGACTGGTCAAGAATGATCTCAGGCGATGCGGCGCAGGCCCGCAAGGCGGTGGATGCCAGGATTGCGAGCATCAAGCGCGAGGATACGGCCTGTATCATCTACACCAGCGGAACCGGCGGCGCGCCACGCGGCGTGATGCAGCACCATGGATCTATCCTGTGCAATGCCGCGGGGGCGGCCGAAATCCTGATTGATGATTTCGGGATCAAGGATGAACGCTTTCTCTCCTTCCTCCCGCTCAGCCACGCTTATGAGCACACCGGCGGCCAATACCTGCCGATCGGGGTGGGGGCAGAAATCTTCTATGCCGAAGGACTGGAAAAGCTCGCCAGCAATATCGAGGAAACACGGCCGACAATCATGGTGGTGGTGCCGCGGCTGTTTGAAGTGCTGCGCGCCCGGATCATGAAGCAGGTCGAAAAGCAGGGCCGCCTCGCCAATTTCCTGATGGATCGGGCGCTGACGATCAGTGAGAACGAAAGCGGTGGGAAAAAGCGCAAGCGCGACCTGCCGATGAATTTCCTGCTCGAACGGACCCTGCGCCCCAAGATCCGTAAGCGCTTCGGCGGGCGGATGAAGGCGATGGTTTCGGGCGGCGCGCCGCTCAATCCCGAAGTCGGCAATTTCTTCGAGGCGATGGGCCTGACCATGTTGCAAGGTTATGGCCAGACCGAGGCCGGGCCGGTGATAAGCTGCAATCGGCCTGCGGCCGGGCTTAAGATGGACACCGTTGGGCCACCTCTGCGCGGGGTTGAAATCAGGATCGCCGAGGATGGCGAGATCCTGTGCCGTGGCGAGTTGGTGATGAAAGGCTATTGGCGCAATAAGGCCGAAACCGATCGTACCATCGTCGATGCCTGGCTCCACACGGGCGATATCGGGCACCTCGACGAAGCGGGCAGGATCGTCATCACCGACCGCAAGAAGGACATGATCGTCAATGACAAGGGCGACAACGTCGCCCCGCAAAAGCTGGAAGGCATGCTCACGCTCCAGCCCGAGATCGCCCAGGCCATGGTGAGTGGCGACAAGCGCCCATATGTCGTAGGCCTGATTGTGCCCGACACCGAATGGTCGATCGAATGGGCGCGCGCGAATGACGAGAAATTCGACATGGCGGAGCTGCAAGACCTGCCAGCCTTCAAAAGCGCGGTGCGCGGGGCAATCGACCGGGTCAACAAGGATCTGTCGGTGATCGAAAAGATACGGCAATTCGCCTTCGCTGACGAGCCATTCACCATCGACAATGAAGAGCTGACCCCCAAGCAATCGATCCGGCGGCACAAGATCAAGGAACGCTATGCCGAACGGATCGATGGGCTGTACAAGGCATGAGCGCGGGCACCATCTCTCGATTAGCCTTAGCATTATTTGCAGCTGCGGGCTTGCCTCCCATTGCAGCAGCCCAACCGGAGGTGGCTTTACCATCGGCCCTGGAGGCCGGCTGGAAAGGAGATCGCGTTTGCGCATTGCTCCACGAGACCGAAACGCACCGCGTTTTGCGCTGCACTTTCCCGCCCGGCGTCGGCCACGAGCGGCATTTTCATCCTGCCCATTTTGGCTATGCGCTCAGCGGCGGCAGGATGCGAATTACCGATGCAAACGGCATGCGCACAGTAGAAATTCCTACCGGTTCAAGCTTCTCCAGCACCGGCGTACCCTGGCACGAAGGCGTGAACGTCGGCGATACGACGGTCGCCTATATCATGGTCGAAGAAATCTAGGCCGCTTCGGCCTGCTCGACATATTCTGGGTAGAAACACGGCGCGCGATCGGACCAGCCAGGCGCAGTGGCGGCGGCTTCTGACAGGCTCTGAAGCAGGATCTTGCGCCGTTCAGGGCGAATCTGCGGCAGGGCGGCAGCGGCACAAAATGCGCTCGGCAGCCAAGGGCGAACCTCGGCACCCAGCAGGCGCTCGTAGAGGAAACGGAAGGACGAGAAGCAGGCAATCCGTTCCTGCGCCAAATCGAAGGCCGCAACGCGAGTAAGCTTTCCGATGAAATGTTCGATCTCGCCAAACCCGCTGGCGTTGGGAATATCGGCCCGCAGGGCCTTCAATTCCTGATAGGCGACATACTGGCTGCGGATCGCGGCACTTTCGCCTTCGCTGCGCGCCCACAGCTTGAAGGCATCCTGGCGCCCGAGGCCAATATCGAGACTGCGCTTGATGTAGCGCTGTTCGGCCGGTTCGAACCCGGCGAACTCGCGCATCTCCGCGATCGTCATCGATGCACTATTGGTAACGGCCATTGCACTTGTCCCCTGTTGTGTGGGCAGCTTCGCGCAATGTGGTTAATATCGAGTTAGTGATGAATCAGATCAGTCCCGCCAGCGGGCTGGAGGGATCGGCATATTTCCTGCGGCCCATGCGCCCGGCGAGGTAAGCCTCGCGCCCCGCTTCGACGCTGAGCTTCATCGCGCGCGCCATGCGGATCGGATTCTTTGCCTCGGCAATAGCGGTATTCATCAATACGCCGTCGCAGCCGAGCTCCATCGCCACAGCGGCATCGCTGGCCGTTCCCACGCCGGCATCGACCAAGACCGGCACGCTCGCGCCCTCGACGATCAGGCGGATCGTGACCTGGTTCTGGATTCCCAGCCCCGAACCGATCGGTGCACCAAGCGGCATTACCGCCACTGCTCCCGCCTCCTCGAGTTGCTTCGCTGCGATTGGATCGTCGACGCAATAGACCATCGGAAGGAAGCCTTCCTTGGCCAGCACCTCGGTTGCCTTCAGAGTTTCGCGCATGTCAGGGTAGAGCGTCCGGGCCTCGCCAAGTACCTCGAGTTTGACCAGATCCCAGCCGCCCGCTTCGCGCGCCAGCCGCAGTGTGCGGATTGCATCCTCGGCGGTAAAGCAACCCGCAGTGTTAGGCAGGTAAGTAATCTTCTTGGGATCGATGAAATCGGTCAGCATGGGCGCCTTGGGATCGCTGACATTGACTCTGCGCACCGCGACCGTGACGATCTCCGCACCCGACGCGGCGACTGCCGCGGCATTCTGCTCGAAATCCTTGTACTTGCCGGTGCCGACGATCAGGCGGCTGTTGAAAGTGCGCCCTGCGACGCTCCAGCTATCGTCCGTGCCGGATCCGCCGCCGACAAAATGCACGATCTCCAGGACATCGTCAGCGCTGAGCCTTGCCTCAGCCAATGTCGAGCGTGGCACGATTTCGCCATTCCGCTCGACCGCGACTTTTGCCGGATCGAGCTCAAGCTCCTCCGCCAATTCGGCGATAGTGCCGGCATTAGTGCGGCGAATTTCGCCATTCACGGTGATCTCAATCTGTGCGCTCATCCAGCGCCAGATAGCGTTCAATGAAAATGACGCAAGTTGAGGATATGCCCAGTCGAAACCAATGTGACGCCGATAATCGTCAAGACAGCCTCTTCATAACCATGTGGGACGGCCAAAGCACCGCCCATAAAGCTCAATCCCATCATCGCGGTAACGAAAGGGGCGGCCTTGCGGTGGCGCAATGCCCCCCACCCAATCGCGACTGCCGCAATCACCAATGCAATGACCAGACCGATGCGATGGATTTCGGGTGCCAGCAGGAATTGCCCGCCCAAGCCAAGCGCCGAAACCAGGATAATACTCGCCAGGCAATGCAGTAGGCACAGGCTCGAAAGCCAGATGCCCGCGCGGTCCAGCACGCGGCGAATCGATGTGGATGCGCTGCCCATGGTCAAAGTTATTTATGTTATGGTGTAACATCATGCAAGGCTCGCGTTTGCCGCTGCTTTGTCAAAGGTCTTGCACTTTTCCCGGGCGCTGCGCAGTTAGCTCTCGCCATGACAAACCCTCCTCCTTCCCGTCCGCTTGCCATTTCCCGCTGGCTAATGGTTGTAGCGAGCATGGTTGTGCTGATTGTGGTGGTTGGCGGGATCACCCGCCTTACCGAAAGCGGATTGTCGATCACCCAATGGAACCCGATCACGGGCGTTCTACCGCCTTTGAGCGAAGCGGCCTGGCAGGCTGAGTTCGACAGATATCGAGCCTCGCCCGAATTCATCTTCGAATCCGGACCGGCGGGCATGGATCTGGCCGGGTTCAAGTTCATCTTCTTTTGGGAATGGTTCCATCGCCTGATCGGTCGGACGATCGGCCTGGTATTTGCCCTGCCGCTGGCATGGTTCTGGATCAAGGGCGCGATACCCAATGGGTATAAATGGCGTCTTCTGACCCTGTTGGGGCTTGGTGGGCTACAGGGCTTGTTCGGATGGCTGATGGTACGTTCGGGCCTCAGCGGACAGATGACCGATGTCAGCCATTTCTGGCTCTCGGTGCACCTGATGACCGCCTTGTTCACGCTCGCCGCATTGATCTGGACCGCGCTAGATTTGCGCAATCTGGCTCGTAATCCCGCAGCCCGTCCGGCGCACATAACCGGATTTGGCGCCATTGTCGGAGTGGTGCTGGCGATCCAGCTACTTCTGGGAGCCTGGGTCGCCGGGCTTAACGCTGGCCATGCGTCAAGTGACTGGCCCTTGATGCAGGGTCAATTTCTGCCTGATTTCGATATGAGTCGTGGGTTGGGGTGGGCGCTGACCCACGATCCCTTCCTGCTCCACTTCCTCCACCGCTGGTGGGCTTGGGTCGCGGTGGGGATGCTGGTCTGGCTAGCCCGCCGGATCCGGCAAGATGCGCGGCCTGCCTCGATTGCAGTTCACAGCGCCTTCGGGACACAGATAATCTTGGGGATTGCCACTGTGATGAGCGGTGTTTCTTTGTGGCTTGCGGTCGCGCACCAATTGGTTGGCGCCTTGCTGGTTGTCGCAACGTCCTGGGCCATACACGCTTTGAGTCGCAGGGCATGAGCGCGCTGATCTGGTGCCCCTTTCCGGACCGTGAGACCGCCCGGAAGATTTCAAGCGCCATGCTCGATGAAGGCCTGATTGCTTGCGCCAATGTGATTGGGCCGATTGAATCGCATTTCATCTGGCACGGGGAACGCGGCAAGAGTGAGGAGTTCGGTGTCCTCATGAAAACCGATGCAATGCTTTTGGATCAGGCGACGGAGCGTTTGGGTGTGCTGCATCCTTATGATACACCCGCCATAATGGGGTGGTGCTGTGACGCCGTTCCCCAGGCTGCGCGCGAATGGCTGGCGGCAACAGGGTCGGGAGAATCATGATGGGCGAGCTGACTCGGCGCAGCGTGCTTTGGGCGACAATTGCATTGGCGGTGCAGTTGGGCCCACCCTTGAAAGCGCAGTTGTCCGAAAGGGCCCAGGTTGAACTACCCGACAGCACCATGATCCTTAGCCGAAGGATCGAGCGTCCTTTGTCTGATGGCCAAATGATCGTAATGACACGCAGCTGGGAGGTTCGCTTTGCGCGCAGCGGACAGGGAATTGCCGTCGAGGGCCGCCAGATCCAGGTCGATGTCGATGCGCCCGCAAAACTGTCCGAGCTCGCACAGATTGAGCGAAACCGGTCCACCGACGGCCTCTTTCCGATCCTGCTTTCATCCGATGGTGAGATAGTTGGTGCTGGGATGATCAACGAAGAAAGCGAAATTTCCCGGGCGGCAGAAGTCGCCGCCAAATTGATCGAGCAATCATCCAAGTCGGATCAGGAGAAGCGAACCGCACTCTATTATCTGAACGCACTGCAAGCGGCCGGCAGTTCGGTTGTGGAGGCGCTCCCCGCAGACCTGTTCTATCCGGTCCCGGGGGAAAAGCGCGATCTGCGCAAAATCAGCCTCCCGGATGGGCACGTGGGTGAAATCGAACTGATACGCACGTCGCAACTTGCCCCCGGCCATGAATGGATGGGCAGCTCCCAACGGAAGGTTGTGACCAAGGTCGCTGGAACCAGCCAGGAATCACTTGAAACTTGGACCATGCGTCCGCAATAGCTGCAGAGCAGGGCTCAAGGTATTATTTTACCTCTCTCGAAACCCGCGGTTTCGCTTGACTTGGGGGGGCTTTGCCGACAAATGGCCACCGCTTTGGCGCCACCTGCTGCAAGCATGGTGGCGCGATTCGACTTTGCGACATGTTGTCGCAAATCATACATTAGGACATTGCACCCATGAAGGCGCTCAGCAAACAGACCCGGTCGATCAAACCGGCCGAGGTCGAAAAGAATTGGCACCTGATCGATGCGGACGGCCTGGTTGTAGGCCGGGTCGCAACGATCATCGCCAACATCCTGCGCGGCAAGCACAAGCCGAGCTTTACCCCGCATGTCGATTGCGGCGATCACGTTGTTGTCATCAATGCCGACAAGGTGAAGTTCACCGGCAAGAAGACCAATGACAAGAAATATTACAAGCACACCGGTTATGCCGGTGGCATCAAGGAAACGACCCCGGCCAAGGTGCTGGAGGGCCGCTTCCCCGAGCGCGTGCTGGAAAAGGCAGTTGAGCGCATGATCCCGCGCGGCCCGCTCGGTCGCCAGCAGATGAAGGCGCTGCATCTCTATGCCGGCACAGAGCATCCTCATGACGGGCAGGCCCCGCAGGTGCTCGACGTCGCTTCCATGAATCGCAAGAACAAGGTCACCGCATAATGGCTGACGAACAGAACACCGAAACCGTCACCGATCTCGCCGATCTGAAGGATATCGCTGGCGACGCACCCCAGAGCGATGCCGCAGTTGTTGCGGCAAGCACTGCGCCGCTGCGCGAGCAGGAACTCGACAAACAGGGCCGCGCCTATGCTACCGGTCGTCGCAAGGACGCCACCGCGCGCGTCTGGATCAAGCCGGGCACCGGCAAGGTCACTGTCAATGGGCGTGACCAGGAAGTGTACTTCGCGCGCCCGACCCTGCGTCTGATCATCAACCAGCCGTTCTCGATTACCGAACGCGAAGGCCAGTACGATGTCGTTGCGACCGTCAAGGGCGGCGGCTTGTCGGGCCAGGCCGGGGCGGTAAAGCACGGCATCTCGCAGGCATTGACTAAATACGAGCCTGCGCTGCGGTCAACCGTCAAGGCGGCTGGGTTCCTTACCCGCGACAGCCGCGTGGTTGAACGCAAGAAATACGGCCGCGCCAAAGCTCGTCGCAGCTTCCAGTTCTCGAAGCGCTAAGACTTCGACTTTGCCGAGAAAAGAAGGGCGGCCCCTGTCGGGCCGCCCTTTTCATATCAGCGCTGCATCAGCATGAGGCCCCAGGCGAGCCCGGTGCCGGCAAGGAACAGCGGCCAGGACCAGTAGAAATCTGCCTGACTCGTCTCCACCAGGTGGATAGCAAGCTGCCCGCCCGCCGATCCCTGCGAACCGATCACCAGCGACACGACACCCGTCAGCACGCTGCCAAGTATGGTGGCCTTGATGAACTCCACTTTTCCTTCTCCGTCGCTTCGGAATCCGCGAACCTTGGCAGAGTGTGCTTTC
>SBHJ01000117.1 GCA_006226465.1 Alphaproteobacteria bacterium
CCTTCGTCTTTCAGCGAGCAATAAAGATGCCCCGATGCAGCCCGCTTCACGCCCGACAATTCGCCGCGCAGTCGCACGAAGCCAAAGCGATCCTCGACCGTCCGCTTGAGCAGTGCCGAAATTTCGGTGATCGTCAGCGGTGCGGCGTTGTCCCCTTGCGTCTCGCGCGCTACCAGCCCGCCAGTATTCTCAGGATCTTCGGGAGCGGTCATGAATATCCTTCTTCTGGGCTCGGGCGGACGCGAACATGCGCTGGCGTGGAAGCTGGCGCAATCCCCTTCGCTGACCAGGCTCTATGCAGCCCCCGGAAATCCCGGCATCGGCGAAGAGGCAGAGCTGGTGGCGCTCGACGTCACCGATCATGCTGCTGTCGCCCGATTCTGCAAGGAACACGACATTGCCTTGGTAGTGGTCGGCCCCGAAGCGCCGCTGGTCGCCGGATTGGCCGATGATCTGCGCGCTGAAGGCATTCCTGTGTTCGGCCCCTCTAAAGCCGCCGCACAGCTCGAAGGCAGCAAGGGCTTTACCAAGGATCTGTGCGACCGTGCAGGGATCCCGACTGCAGGCTATGTCCGCACAACGTCGCTTGATGGAGCCCTTGCCGCGCTCGACCGTTTCGCTGCGCCCTACGTGCTCAAGGCCGATGGCCTCGCCGCGGGTAAGGGTGTGGTGATCGCCGAGACCCATGCCGAAGCCGAGGAGGCGCTGACCGATATGTTCGGCGGCGCATTTGGCGAGGCAGGCGCAGAGGTCGTGATCGAGGAATTCCTGACCGGCGAGGAGGCCAGCCTCTTCGCGCTGACTGACGGCACAGCGATCCTTCCCTTTGGCAGCGCGCAGGACCACAAGCGCGTGGGCGAAGGCGACACCGGCCCCAACACCGGCGGCATGGGCGCTTATTCGCCCGCGCCGGTGCTGACCGCTGAACTCGAGGCGCAGGCGATGCGCGAAATCATCGAGCCGACCGTTCACACTATGGCCGCCGAAGGCATGCCCTATTCCGGCGTACTCTACGCCGGGCTGATGCTGACCTCCGAAGGTCCCAAGCTGATCGAATACAATTGCCGCTTCGGCGATCCCGAATGCCAGGTCCTGATGAGCCGGCTCGAAAGCGATCTGGTGCGAATAATGCTCGCCTGCGCCGAAGGGCGACTGGCCGAATGCGATGCGCGTTTTGCCGATGAGACCGCACTTACCGTGGTCATGGCCGCTAAAGGCTATCCCGGCACGCCCGAAAAAGGCGGCGCCATCGACCTGCGCGATGCCGAGGCAGGGGGCGCCAAGGTGTTCCACGCCGGAACAGCGATCAAGGACGGCCGACTGGTCGCCAATGGCGGGCGCGTGCTCAATGTCACCGCGACGGGCCAGAATGTGACCGAAGCACAGGCCGCCGCCTACGCCGCGGTTGACCGGATCGATTTTGCCAGCGGGTTCTGCCGCCGCGACATCGGCTGGCGCGAAGTTGCACGCGAAGCGACTGACTGACCAAACTGCGCATATCTGTCAGATCGCCAATTGCCAGCGCAACTCTGTCTAGCTAGCCCAAGAGCCTATTGGGGGTGAGGGCAATTTATGGCGATTCGGCAGATTGCAGTCTTGCCCTATCGCGCGGAAAGTTCCGCGGTCGATGCCCCGATCCGTATCCTGCTGATAACATCGCGCGGCGGCAGCCGCTGGGTCATTCCCAAAGGTCAGCTCAAGAACGGACTTGCGCCACATACCTGTGCTGCACGTGAGGCAGAGGAAGAGGCGGGTGTGCGCGGCGCAGCTTGCCCGACGCCGCTCGGCTCCTATCGTTTTCGCAAGCGACGCCCTTCTGGGGCCTTCGTTTGGGCTGATGTCGAGGTCTTTCCTTTTGCCGTCACGCAAGAGCTCGACAAGTGGCCAGAGCACAAGGAGCGCAAGCGGCAATGGTTCACCTTGGCCGAAGCCGCAGAGAAAGTCGCAGACGAAGATCTGCGCGCTCTGATCAGGAGCTTTGGGGCAAGAGAATTCATGGCCGCCGCAAGCGGCACAAGCATGTTTGAAACAGTCGCCGAGAAGACGGGGGTAAACGCAATGTTTGGTTGGTTCCAGAAACTGCTGCCGAAAGAGGGTAACTTCTTCGACCTGTTCGAGCGGCAGGCCGCCACGCTGGTTGCGGGAGCTGACGCCCTTGCGCGCATGCTGCAAGGCGGGTCTGACCTAGCCGACCATATCCGCGAAATCGAAGAACGTGAGCATGAAGCGGATAATATCACACGCGAGGTGCTGCACACGGTGCGGCGCACTTTCCTCACGCCGTTTGACCGGGCTGCCATCACCGATTTGATCGCGGCAATGGACGATGCGATTGACGAAATGCAGCATGTCGCCGGGGCGGTGGATCTCTACGACATTCACCAGTTCGAACCCGAAATGAAAGACATGGCGGGCATTATCGTCGATGCCGCGCGACTGACCGCCGAAGCTGTACCACTGTTGCGACGCGTCGCAGACAACGGCCCGCGCCTGCACGAGCTGACCGAGCGGCTGGTGCGGATGGAGGGCCATGCCGACGAGATTAACGCCGCCGGCCTGCGTCGCCTGTTCAAGGAAACCCGGAAAGATGATGCGCTGCACTTCATCACCCGGCAGGAAATGTTCAAACGGCTCGAACGAGTCGTCGATCGGTTCGAGGATATCGCAAACGAGATCGATGGTCTCGTGATCGACCATAGCTGAGGCGGAGGATCGAGCATGGATCAAAGCCTCGCCCTGCCATTACTCATCGGCCTGATTGCGCTTGCGCTGGCCTTCGACTTCCTCAACGGCCTACACGATGCAGCGAACGCCATTGCCACAGTTGTAGCCACCCGGCTTTTGTCACCAGTCATGGCGGTAGTATTCGCTGCTTTCGGCAATTTTGCAGCGTACTGGATTGTGGGCCTCCACGTCGCAGAGACGGTTGGCAAGGGGATCATCGACAAGGATGTCGTCACCCCTGCCGTAGTATTCGGTGCACTAATCGGGGCGATGTTCTGGAACATCGTGACGTGGCTCAAGGGCATCCCCTCATCGTCAAGCCATGCCTTGATCGGTGGATTGCTTGGCGCGGGTATCGCACATGCCGGATTCGGCGCAGTCGAATCTGCGGGAACAACCAAGACAGTTGTAGCGATCTTTCTATCCCCGATGATCGGGTTTGCCCTTGCGATGACATTGATGCTGGCCGCCAGCTGGTCCTTCAAAGGGGCGCAGCCGCGTTCGGCCAATGGCATCTTCAAGGGACTGCACCTGATATCTTCGGCTGCCTATGCCATCAGCCACGGCGGCAACGATGCGCAGAAAACGATGGGGATCATTGCGGTGCTGCTCTATTCGACCGGCTATCTGGGCGGCGAATTCCACGTGCCGGAATGGGTGGTGGTCAGCTGCTACCTGGCGATTGCATTGGGCACATTGTCGGGTGGCTGGAAAATCATCAAGACCATGGGCAACAAGCTGACCAAGCTCAATCATCATTCGGGGTTCTGTGCATCAGCGGCAGGATCGGCAGTGGTATTCGGGGCGAGCGCGATGGGCATCCCGATCTCCACCACCCATGCCATCACCGGCAGCGTTGTCGGCACCGGCGCTGCGAGGCGCGCGAGCGCTGTGCGCTGGAGCGTCGCCAGCCGCGTGATCGTTGCCTGGTTCATCACAATTCCAGCCAGTGGAATCGTGGGGGCGGGATTCTACCTGCTCACACGGCTGTTTTGATGAAAAAGGCCAGCTTGATCCAGATCAACGCGGCAACAGGTGAGATGTGGTTTAGAGAAAACCTCCTTAGCTCGGAGAGGCGGCGCATGCTCAGGTCAATCCCTCCCATTTTGACCCTGGCTTTATGCGCCGCCTGCATGCACACCAGTCCAGCGCCTGCGGCAGACCAGCCATCCAGACACTCCTATAACACCTTGGCCTTCGTCCAGGCGGCCTGCGGAGGATGCCATGCGGTAGAAGCAAACGGTCTCTCGCCAAATCCACAGGCCCCGCGCTGGGCCGATATCGCCAATCAGCACGGGTTGGACCGCGAAACGCTGACCAACTGGCTAGCCGACGCGCACAATTACCCAGAAATGATGGATTTCGATCTCGACCCGGACCAGGTCGAAATGATCGCGGACTATATGCTGACGCTGCGGAGCCAGGGATACATCCGCCAGCCGGACTAAGCATTGTTGCTGCGTTCCCTTTCATGGTAGTGTCAGTTCGGGTCGTATCGTGTCGGGAGGGGAAACTCGATGCCATACAAACACGCGCATTATTTCGTTGGAGTTGTATTGCTCGTCATCATAGGCGGCTTTTGGGCGAGTTATTTTTCCATCGCCAACGGCCCGATGCCGCTCGCCTTCCATGTCCACGCGATCACCTCAATGGCCTGGCTCATGCTGCTGATCGCCCAACATGTCGCAATTCACCGGCGCGCCAATGCACTGCACAAACAGATGGGCAAGGCGAGCTTCGCCATGTTCCCGCTGTTGATGCTTGGCTTCGTTATGATCATCAACGTCTCTGCCCAACGATTTGCCGTGCAGGAAGGCCCGGGCATCGTCTATCGCGCTCCTGCTTTCGGCATTGCGATGGTGATTGCGCTGGCTGCCTATGTTACGCTGTTCTACCTGGCGCTCAAGCATCGCCGAAACGTGAAGCTCCACGCCGGATACATGCTGGTAACGCCAATGATCCTGTTTGAATCGCCATTTGGCAGGCTGATGGATCAGTATTTCCCCTGGCTCAATATCATCCGCACCGAGGGGCCACACGAAGTACTCAGTTCGATAGCGTTTAGCGACGGAATGATGGTCGCCCTTGCGATGGCGCTCTATTTTATGGATCGCAAGCATGGCGCGCCTTGGTTGCTTGCCGCCGCCTTTATCGGAGTTCAGGCGGTGGTGGTATGGTTCGCGCCATCAATTCCGGGCTTGGCGACCGCATTCGGCGTCTATGCAACGATTCCGCAAGGCGTGTCGATTCTCATCGGACTTGCCATGGGCGTCTCTGCTGGATGGCTGGGCTGGCGTGCAGGTGGAGCTGGCAAGAGGAAGCCTACCGCCGTCCCTGCCTGAAGGAATTGGCCGGCCCATCAAGGGTTATCAGTGGAACTTCGCTGCCCTTCACGTCCCGGCCATATCGCGCAGCGCCCATAGCGGCAGGTAGGGCCGGCGCAGCGCCTGTTCCAGCGCATAGGGCCACCATCCGGGGCCGAAGGCGTGATAGATGCGGATTGGTACGCCGAGTTCTTGCGCAATGGCACTGGTCTGCTTTCGAGGAAGCCCGCGCAGCTGCTCGAGCTCGGCAGGTGTTCCGGCCTCCCGAAGGGTAGCCAGGCTCACCCTTGCCAGCTTCGGATCATGCGTAGCGATGACAACCGGGGCCGTTCGGCCGGCCAGCAACTTGACTAGGTCCAGGTACGCCGCATTGACGTCAGGGTGGTCTCCTCCAGGATCGGCCCATTCGCCCTTAACCAGCCGGACGCGTTGGCGGGCGCCCCGAAGCTGCTCGGCATCTTCCCGGCTGCGTTTCCACCGGGCAGGCAGTGCGACACCGGCACCCACCCCTGCGGCGAGCCGGTGTATCGCCTCTGCTTGGTGCTGCGCGTGGGCATCGAACACCATCGGCAAGCCGTGATCAGCGATCTCGCGCACGAGCCCTTCGTCGAAACCCAATTGCGGCGCCTTGATCGCCACGATTGCGTCGAATCCGCTCCCCGATAGCGCCTCGGCCAACCTGCAGTATTGCTGCGCCACGGTTGCAGGTGGATCATCGTCCCTTGCAAAATAGCCCAGACTGCAGGCAATTCCTTGTCGTGCCATTGTCTCGCCAGCGGCCACACCTGCGTCGATCCCGCCATAAGGCAACAAACGCCCAATCTGTTCGGGCAGTTTGTAGCGCATGCTGCGCAGCCGCGCTGCGATCACGGAACTCATGGCTTGCGCCCTCGCAATCGTGCGGCAAACCAAGCCACAGCATCACAAGCCAGCGCCCCGATCGCCGCCGGAGCGAGGGGATAGGCCCGCACATGCACGAATTCGTGCTGCTCCTTGGTCCACAAATCCGTGATCCAAGATTCCGCTTCCCCCATGAATTCGACCGCTCTTAGGCCCACTCGCGCCGCCTCTCCCACCACGTAGAGCATCAAGAGGCTGCCGGGTGAGCACCGTGCATAGGTCTCGTCGAAACCTATCTTGTAGAGCCAGTAGCGATCATCCCACGTGACGGCCAATTGGACCGCGACCGGAGTACCGTCGATCCGCATGAATGCGATGCGGGACTGACGCTTTTCACTCATGGCCTTGAGGTACCGACGAAAGAACGCTTCCTTGCGAGGGTCGCACAGGATTGCCGAACCAGCCGCGGATTTCCAGCTACGCGCCTCGACTGCGATCGCCTCATCGAAAAGTGCATCGAATTCGCCTGGTGAGGGTGCCAGCATCGAAAATTCGACCGTGCCCAGCTCATCCGCGCGCCGGCTGGCGCGACGAAAGTCGGAACGACGCCGCGAACTGAAATTGTCCAATGGCGCACGCCAACTCGCACTGAGCGGCAAATAGGGTGCCGGCGTCGAATCGCTCAACCAGAACAATCCGCGTCCCCGCATCCGCCGCCGCAGGGCCTCCACCATGGGCGAATTTGCTGGAGCTCGGCCAAGATCGAGAGCGCGGCCAAGCGACGTCATTTCGATCGCCAGTTGGGCCGCAGCGTCCGGCCCGCTGATCAATGCATCGATCGGCTCGAAAAGCTCATCGTCGCCGGACATGCGCCACGGAGAAATCGGTCCCTTACTGCGACACAAAGCAATGCACGCAATGGGTTCGCCTTTTGCGGGGACGTGGAGCTGGCAGGTTTCAAGATACTGCAACAAATGCTGTTGCATGGCGGCCACAAAGACGTCCGATTGGGTCGGCAGACTGGCGCAATCGGCCAATTTGCGCCAGGCATACAAATCGCTGCGCACGTCGGCAGGCCGCAGACTACGCCCGTCAAACGGATTATCAGGCTCGTGATACAATGCCCGCCACCTCTGGCGGCGGGCATAGGCGCAAATCCCTAATTTTTATTGGCCAAGCTTTGCCGCCATTAGCGCTTTGAGATCGACTTCTGTCCGGGCACCATAATGCGAGATAATTTCAGCAGCCGCAATTGCGCCGCGCCGCAAACACCGCTCGAGCGGCTCGCCGTTGACATGTCCGTAGAGGAAGCCCGCGGCAAACAGGTCGCCTGCGCCCGTAGTGTCGACCACTTCCTCAACCGGCTCGGCCGCAACTGCCGCGCGTTCACCATTGCGCACGGCAATCGCACCGTCGGCGCTGCGGGTCACGACAAGCGTGGGTACCTTGCCCGCCAATGCCGCTATCCCGTCTTCGATATTGTCGGCACCGGTCAGCGCAAACAGTTCGAGATGGTTGGCAAACAGGATGTCGATCATTCCGTCCTCGATCAACGCGCGCCAATCATCGCCATGGCGCTCGATCACGAAGACTTCGGACAGGGTCAGCGCTACTTGCCGTCCAGCTGAACGTGCAGCTTCGATCGCACGACGCATGGCCGCGCGCGGCTCTTCCGGATCCCACAAATAACCTTCGAGGTAGAGGATCTTTGCGCCGCCCACCGCCTCTTCGTCTAACGCTTCGGCGGGCAGGAATTGGCACGCGCCGAGAAAGGTGTTCATGGTCCTTTGGGCATCGGGGGTAACAAAAATCAGGCAGCGCGCGGTCGAGGGATCACCTGGTCGTGGCGGCACGTCGAAATCGATCCCCACGGCTCGGATATCGTGGGCAAAGACCTCGCCCAATTGATCGTCCGCCACCTGGCCGATGAAGGCGCATTGCGATCCGAGCGCCGAAAGACCAGCCAAGGTGTTGGCCGCCGAACCGCCCGAAATCTCGCGCGCCGGACCCATCGCGTCATAAAGCTCCTTGGCACGCGCGCCGTCAACCAGGGTCATACCGCCACGATTGAGCTGCAGCTCTTCAATCAATTCGTCGCTGGCGGGGGACATCACATCGACAATGGCATTGCCAATGCCGATCACGTCATATCTCGGTTCGCTCACAAAAAATCCTGTAGTGGTTGATCGGAATGCGCCTCGGACTAGCCGCTCTGCCCTTGCCCGCCAAGCATGGAATGCGAGAATACGTTGACTTGAACGTGCAACTTCGGGAGATGCCGCAAGAAGCCATGCCTGCTGCAACCAAATTTCATCTGCACTGTCGATCCGCTTTTGCGCTTTTGGCCCTGGCTATCGGAGGATGTGTCAGTTCTGGCCCGGTTTGGGCGCCTGTGCCGCAGGCGGCAAGCACGCGCCCGCAACCCCAGGTGACGCAAATTCCTCCCACAGCACCACCGCCGCCGCCAACCAAGGGTTTTCGCCCTGCCCCAGTGATGAATGTGCCTGGACTTGAGGGTGTCATCGGCTCACCCGCCGAAGGGCTGATCCGCAAGTTTGGCAGCGCCCAACTCGATGCCCGCGAGGGTGATGCCCGCAAGCTGCAATTCTCTGGCTCTGCCTGTGTGCTCGACGTCTATCTTTACCCTCCGCAATCGGGCGCAACGCCGGTCGCAACCCATGTCGAGGCGCGGCGGGCGACTGACGGTGCTGCTGTGGACCGGGCGGCTTGCGCAAGGGCACTTTCGGGCCGGTAACCCGGAATTAACGCTGGCATGCGATGCCCGGCCCTGAAGAAACAGGGAGCACAGGGGTAATGTCTTTCCAGTTTGCAGAGCTTGCGAACCAGGTCGCGGCAGACGGCGTAGTATCGCCTTCCGAATTGATGTCGCTACGCCAGTTGGGTTGGGGCGACGGCAAGATCTATCGCAATGAGGCCGAGGCGATCTTCGCAATCAACCGCACTATCGCGCACCCTACAGCCGAATGGGTGGACTTCTTCGTCGAGGCGATCGGCGAGTTTGTTCTCAACGGTTCCGAGCCGCGTGGCATGTGCAGTGATGAGGAGGCGGACTGGCTGATCGAAGCGCTCGACAACGATGGGCGGCTTGATAGCATGGCCGAGCTCGAACTGCTGGTACGCGTGGTCGAACGCGCACAGAACCTGCCCGAACGGCTCAAGCACTATGCACTGCGGCAGGTTGAACAGGCCGTGCTGACCGGCACCGGTCCGACACGGCATGGCGGCGATCTGTCTGCATCGCATATCTCCGCAGCGGAATGCCGCATCCTGCGCCGCCTGGTCTTTGCCAGCGGTGGTCATGGCCCGGCAGTCGTAACCCGCCATGATGCCGAAATGCTGTTCCGGCTCAAGGACGAGACGCTGCAGGAGGAAAATGCGCCGCAGTGGGACGAATTGTTTGTCGATGGCGTGGCCAACTACCTCAAGGGCTTCCAGCTGCATAACGCGCAATTGAGCCACGAGCGTGTGAAAGAACTGGAAGCATTCGTAGCAGACAACAGTGCCAGTGTGGGGCGCTTCATGGGAGCCATGGCGCAGGAAATGCCGCAGGTGAAGAACCATTTCGGCAAGGTGTTTGGCAAGAAGCCCGCAGGGGTGAACTATACCGAAGCCGCAGCAGCCGGAAATTTGGTCGAGGATTTCGAGCAGGAATGGCTTGAAAAGATGATCGGTTCCGATGGCGAGGTTGACGATCTGGAGCGCGCGCTGCTGGCCCGGATCATCGACGAGGGTTGAGCCCGCCGGAACCAGCGGAAATCACACCATAAAGCTTTCGCCGCAGCCGCATGCCCCCTTGGCATTGGGATTCTCAAAGGTGAACCCGGCTGTGAAATCGTCTTCCTGCCAGTCCATCGTACTGCCCACGAGGTAGAGCACGCTCGCGCCATCGATGTAGAACGCGCCCCCGGGCGTGACGATCTTCTCATCAAATTTCGCTTCCTCGGTCACATAGTCGACCGAATAGGCGAGGCCCGAGCAACCGCGCCGGGGAGTCGAGAGCTTGACCCCGATTGCATCTGCGGGTGCCTTGGCCATCAGCTCGGCCACGCGCGCTTCGGCAGCGGGGGTCAGTGTGACGGCGGCGGGAATTTGGCGGGTCTTGGTCATTACAGCATCCCCAATTCGAGCCGCGCCTCGTCACTCATCTTGTCCGGCCCCCAGGGTGGATCCCACACAAGATTGACTTCGGCATCGCGCACACCGGGTACGCTGGCGGCGCGCAATTCGACTTCGCCCGGCATGCTTTCGGCCACCGGGCAATGCGGCGTGGTCAGCGTCATAGTGATGATCGCGTCGCTCTCACCCGTGATTTCGACCCCATAAATCAGGCCAAGGTCATAGATATTGACCGGGATTTCCGGGTCATAAATTTCCTTGAGTGCCGCCACAACTGCCTCGTACAGCTCGCCTCCCGGCTCGCCCGAACCAATCCCTTCGGGCTTCTTTTGCAGGAACCCTTCAAGATAGTCGCGCTTGCGCTCCAAGGTCTCGCGCGGGGATTCATCGGGATCGACTGCATCGGAAACCCGCGCGCGCGGGGGCTTGCCCACCACTTCGTTCGGCGCGGGAGCCGCGACAAAATCCTTCTCCTCGGATGGCTTGTTCATCCGGATATACTCCCAAAAATCCTGCGCGTCCTGGCGATGCCCTCTAGCAGCGCCGCGATATCGCTTTCGTCCGAATAAAGCCCGAAGCTGGCGCGCGCCGTCGCCGGAACGCCCAGATGATCCATCAGCGGCTGTGCGCAGTGATGGCCGGCGCGGATCGCGACATCGGCCTCATCCAATATGGTGCCCAGATCGTGCGGGTGAACCCCATCAAGCGCGAAGCTCACGATCCCTGCGCTATCATCCGGCCCGAATTGGGTGACATCGTTCATCGCACCGAGTTCGCGGCGCAAACTTGCAACCAGTTCCACCTCGTGCCGGTGAATCCGATCGATTCCGATGGCCTCGACATATTCGACCGCAGCAGCAAAACCGATCGCTTCGGTGATCGCGGGTGTGCCTGCCTCGAAGCGCTGCGGCGGCGGAGCATAGGTCGTGCGCTCAAACGTAACGCGGTCGATCATCGAGCCGCCGCCTTGCCAGGGCGGCATGGCTTCGAGCAGCTCGGTACGGCCCCACAAGGCGCCGATCCCGGTGGGGCCGTAAAGCTTGTGCGCGCTGAAAGCGTAGAAATCGCAGCCCAGCTTCACGACATCGACCGGCAATCGCGGCACCGCCTGGCAGCCGTCGATCAGCAGCTTCGCGCCGACCGCGTGGGCCAGCTCCGCCGCTCGGGCAACGTCGAGCCGCGAGCCAAGCACGTTCGAGACATGTGCAAAGGCAACCATTTCGTGTTCGGGCGTCAGCATGCTCGCTGCGGCGTCCAGATCGATTCGCCCATCCGGGGTCAGCGGGCAGACATCGACCTGCCACCCGGCGAGCTGCCAAGGGACGATATTCGAATGGTGCTCCAGCACCGAAAGCAGCACGCGCCCCTTCTTCGGATAGGAATAGGCGACGAGGTTGATCGCTTCGGTTGCGCCGCGGGTAAAGACCAGCTCTTCCTCGCGTCCGCCGATGAATTGCGCCACGCGCCGCCGGGCCGCTTCGTAGGCCAGCGTCATCTCGGCCGAACGCGCGTAAACCCCTCTGTGCACCGTCGCGTAATCCTCGCCCAAGGCGCGCGCCACTGCTTCTATCACCGCGCGCGGCTTTTGCGCCGTCGCTGCCGTATCGAGATAATGCCATGGCTGGCCCTCGGTCGTGACCAGGCCGGGGAAGTCGTCGCGCAAGGAAAGTTTAGCGGGGGCGTTCACAAGTGCTTGTCCAATTTGTCGAGCGCGACCTGCAGCAAGCGCTCATGTTCAACCGCATCGTCCAGCGCCACCAAGGCATCACCGATAAAGGCTTGCACCAGCAGGCGGCGGGCGAGTTCGGGCGGCAACCCCCGTGCAGCCATGTAGAATTTGGCCGTTTCGTCCAGCTGCCCAACGGTCGCGCCATGCGCGCATTTCACATCGTCGGCAAAGATTTCGAGCTGCGGTACGGCGTTGACGCTCGCGCCCTTCTCCAGCAGCAATCCCTTGAAGTCCTGCGCGGCGTCGGTCTTCTGCGCGTAGCGCGCAACATCCACATTGCCGAGAACATTGCCCGTGCCCCGCCCCCAATGGACGGCACGCACCACCTGGTTGCTGCTTGCTTCGGGTTCGGCATGGATGACATGGGTGACGAATTCACGCGTGGTTTTGCGCCCGCCCACGGTGATACCGCCCATCTCGAAATGGGCCCCACGGGCCAAGGTAACTTCCACCTCGACCCGCGCGTATTCGCGTGAGGCAATCACGGCGAACAATTCGCAGCGCGCGCTTTCGCCGACGTGGATCCGAATCCGCTGGATATCGGTGCCGCCCGGATCGGAGCCATCTTCCAGCACGATCAGCTCACGATGGTTTTCACCCGTGGCGACGTAAATCTCGCGCCAATCGGGCAGCGAGGTGAGCCTGTCCACTGCGGCGTAGCGCCACGCTTCGTCCTTGCGGGTCGGGAGGACTGCGACCTCAGGCATTTGCGTTCTCTGGGGCCATCACCGCGTCATAGCCTTCGCGCTCGAGCCGCAGTGCGAGCTCAGGTCCGCCGGTGGCGACGATCCGCCCCTTGGC
>SBHJ01000037.1 GCA_006226465.1 Alphaproteobacteria bacterium
CGCAGCCGCTCGACGCTCGGCCCTTCGGCCAGGTCGCTGCCCTGCACAGAGTAACCGAGATTGTGCATCACTTCGGCAATGCCGGACATGCCGATCCCGCCGATACCGACGAAATGGACCGTGCCGATATCGGTCGGGACGCCTCTCATTCCTGCACCTCACGCGCAGAGCCGGTGACCTGGCGGGCTCCTGCTTCGGCAGGCACATCGCCCATTACCCGGATCACATCCATCATCTCGGCTCCGCCAAAGCTCTCGACCAGATCGGCCAGATCCTTTGCCGCCTTGGGTCGCCCGCAATTCCACGCCGCATGCGCTGCATTGGCGAGCGAGTGCGGCGCCTGCGCCATGGCCTGGATCTGCTTGGCAAGCTCCTTGGGAATGAACCGGTCCTGCCGGATCATCCGCGCCCCGCCCGCCTTGACCATTTCGCGGGTATTGGCGGCCTGGTGATCGTCGGTCGCGATCGGCAGAGGAATCAGGATAGCGGGGCGACCCACAGCGGTCAGCTCGGCGATGGTCGACGCGCCAGCGCGACCGATGAATAGATGCGCATCGGCCAGCCGTGCTTCCATATCCTCAAAATAGGTGCCCAGCTCAGCCGGGATATCGTGGCTGCGATAGCGTTCGCGCACGCGGTCGAGATCCTCGGCCCGGCATTGCTGCGTAACCTGCAATCGCTGGCGCAGCGCCGGTTGCAGCATGGCCAGCCCATCGGGCACCACTTCTGACAAAACTCGCGCGCCCTGGCTTCCGCCGGTCACCAGCACGCGCAAGATGCCGTCTTCGGTCAGCGGCGGGAAATCCTCATCGCGCAGCGCTAGCACTTCGGGCCGCACCGGATTGCCGACTAAATCGACCTTGCCGAGGTACTTGGCCTTGAGCCGCTCGACATCGGGATAGGAGGTGGCGATCGCCTGAACCCGGCCCGCCAGCAGCCGGTTGACCCGGCCCAGCACGGCGTTCTGCTCGTGGATGACGGTCGGTATCCCTGCAGAAGTCGATGCCAGCAATGCCGGAAAGGCGGGATAGCCGCCAAAACCCACCACGGCGGTTGGCGCAAAGCTTTCGAACAGGCGCAGTGCCATGCTGCGTCCTTCAAGCACCGCACGCAGGCCAGCGAACCAACGCAGCGGGTTCTTGCCGAAGCGGCCTGCGGGCAGGACATGGGCAGTGAGGAAATCGGGCTTGCCGGGGATTTGCGCGCCGCGCTCGTCGGTGATCAGCGCGACATGGTGCCCGCGCCGCTCCAACTCCACCGCCAGGGCAAAGGCCGGGATCAGGTGCCCGCCCGTACCCCCGGCTGCGAGGACGAAATGCTTGCCTGCACGGGGTTGCGCCGCGCCGCTCATGCCGCCTCCTCTTTCTGACCCAGCATCGCCATGAGGCCGGGTGTCTCGCGTTGGAGGTAGGGATTGCGCCGGGTGATCGCCAGCAGCAACCCCAGCGTCAGGCACACGGCAATGGTCGAGGAGCCGCCATAGCTCACCAGTGGCAAGGTCATGCCCTTGGATGGAAACAGCTGCAGGTTGACGAGTATATTGATGAAGGCCTGCCCGCCGATCTGGGTGACGAGGCCAGCACCGGCCAGCAGGACGAACAGATTGTCTTCATCCGCCAGCCGCACCAGTACGCGCACGACAATGGCAAGGTAGAGCAAAACGACAATTGCGCAGACCAGCAGGCCGAATTCCTCGCCGATGACTGAGAAGATATAGTCGGTATGCGCCTCAGGAAGGTTCATCTTGCGCACGCCCAGCCACAGGCCGCTGCCGGTCCATCCGCCTGCCAGCAGTGTGCGTTCCGCCAGATCGACCTGGTCGAACGCCGTGCCTCCTCCCAGGAAGCTATCGATGCGGTAGCGCGCATTGTCATAGAGGAAATAGGTTGCGGTCAATGCGGCAACGCCAAAGCCGACCAACGCGCTGACCCGCTGGACCGAAATGCCCGAAAGCAGGATCAGCACAAACCACACTCCACCAAACAACAGCGTGTCGCCCAGGTTGGGCTGGAGCATCAGCAGGATCGCGACCAGCCCCATCACCGCGGTGACAACTGGCAGGACGGGCAGGTTGGGATCGCGCAGCCGCCAGGTGAGAACCCAGGCGAGCAGGATCGCAAAGCCGGGTTTGAGGAACTCGCTGGGCTGGAACCGTATGCCAAGGTTGATCCAGCGGGTGGAGCCGTTCACCTCGTTCCCGATCAGCGGGACCAGCATCAGCATGAACAACATCGCGCCTGCCAGAAGGACGCCCGCGCGCCGCGCATCCTCCCGGCTGAGAATGGAAGCGCCGAACATCGCCCCCAGCCCCATCACCTGCCAGACGAGATGCTGTTTGAAGAACATGAACTCGTCGAGCTGGACGCTGGCCGTGGACAGCCGATCGGCGCTGGCGGGCGAGGCCGCCGCCACCGCAGCCGTGCCGATCGCCATCAGCAAGGCCACGAGTAGCAGCAGCACCCTGTCTATCTCGCGCCACCAGATCTTGATTTCGTGCCGCCAATCCTGTCGCTGCGCATTACCGCTTGGATGGCGCCCGGCATGCGGGACATAGGGCCGGGGAGCATTCATGCGCTCCCTCCCTCTACCAATGTGGTCTTTGCGTCTTCGGGCGCGCCGGTGAGCGCGGCAACCAATTGAGCGAAATATTCGCCGCGCTTCTCATAGTCGCGGAACTGGTCGAAACTGGCGCAGGCGGGGGAAAGCAGGATCACTTCCCCGGGGCGGGCGCGCTTCATCGCGCGCTGCACCGCTTCGCACATCAGCTCGGCCCGTTCGACCGGCACATGCGGCTCGAGCAATTCGGCAAAGCGCGGACCGGCCTCGCCGATGGTGTAAGCTGCTGCGATATTGCCGAGATGCTGCTCGCACGGACCCAGCCCATCTTCCTTGGGCAGGCCGCCGACGATCCAGTGAATCCGCGGCACACCGCCATTGATCGCGGGATCGGGCGGATAGGCCGCGAGCGCGGGGGCTGTGCTGTCGGTATTGGTCGCCTTGCTGTCATTGACGAACAGCACGCCATTATGTTCGGCGACGCGTTCCATGCGATGGGGGAGGCCGTGAAAGGTTCGGAGACCATGCTCGATCAGGTCAGGGGAAATATCAAGCTCAATGCAAGTCTGAATGGCAGCCGACGCGTTCTCGGCATTGTGCGGCCCCTGAAGCGATGGCCATACAAGTTGGCGAGAGGTTTCGATCGCCGGAATCGGATTAGCCGAGTCAGGAATCACTAGGCCAGCCGGGATAGCCGAACCCACAAAATTCAAATGCGTCCCTGATTGCATTTCGATCAAGCGAAGCTTGCTCGCGGCGTAAGCGTTAAATCCATCATACCGATCCAGATGATCCGGCGTGATATTGAGCAACACCGCTACATCGCAATCGAGGCTGTAGGTCAGGTCGATCTGGTAGCTCGACAGCTCGAGCACATAGACACCGCCAGCCGGGAGCGGCGGCTGCTCCAGGATCGGAATGCCGATATTGCCGCCCATCAGCGCCGGAATACCCGCAGTCTTCAAGATATGCGTGACCAGCGCGGTGGTGGTGCTCTTGCCATTGGTGCCAGTGATACCGACAACCTTGTGCGGCGGCAGGCTGGCCCGCGCTTGCGCGAACAGCTCAATATCGCCGATCAACGAGACGCCGAACTTCGCGGCATGCGCAGCGATCGGGTGAGTGTTGAGCGGCACACCGGGAGAAACCACTACGCCGGCAAAATCGGTCAGGTTGATCTCCAGCGGATCGGCCAGCTTGGCCCGACCTTCGAATGGCCCGCGCATATGATCCTGCCGGTCCCAAGCGACCACCTCTGCCCCGCTCGCCAGCAATGCCTCGACCGTGGCTGCGCCCGAACGCGCCAGCCCCAGCACGGCATATTTCTTTCCGGCAAAGGCGGGAGAAGTGATCATCGCAGTTTCAGCGTCGCCAGTCCGGCCAGGGCCAGCACGATCGAAATGATCCAGAACCGGATCACGACCTTGCTTTCGCTCCAGCCCAGTTGCTCGAAATGGTGGTGGATCGGTGCCATGCGGAAAATCCGCTTGCCGGTGCGCTTGAACCAGAAAACCTGGATGATGACGCTGGCGGTTTCTGCAACGAACAGCCCGCCCACGATCAGCAGCACGATCTCGTGATGGCTCGCAACCGATACCGCACCCAGCGCTCCGCCCAGCGCCAGCGATCCGGTATCGCCCATGAACACCGCCGCCGGCGGCGCGTTGAACCAAAGGAAGGCGAGCCCCGCCCCCATGATCGCCGCGCAGAAAATCGCCAGCTCGCCCGCGCCAGGGACATAGGGGATGCCGAGATATTGGGAATAATCGACGCGTCCCGCCAGGTAGCAGATGATGGCAAAGGTGCCCGCTGCGATGATCACCGGCATGATCGCCAGCCCATCGAGCCCATCGGTCAGGTTAACGGCATTGCCGAAGCCGACGATCACTGTAGCGGCAAACAGATAATAGAACGGACCCAAGGGAATATAGACGTTGGACAGGAATGGGACATAAAGATTGGTGTTGATCTGCCCCACGATGAGCCAGGCCGCGATCCCTGCCACGGTGAATTCGAGCAGCAGGCGAACCCGTGCCGATACGCCGCGGTGGCTGGATTTCGAAACCTTGTCATAATCGTCGAGAAAGCCGATGATTCCAAAACCAACAGTCACCGCCAGACAGGCCCAGACAAACGGGTTGAACACGTCCATCCATAACAGCATCGACAGCGAAAGGGCGATCAGGATCATCAGCCCGCCCATGGTGGGCGTGCCGCGCTTGGCGAGGTGAGACTGTGGGCCGTCCTCGCGGATCGGCTGCCCCTTGCCCTGACGCACGCGCAACAAGTTGATGAAACGCGGGCCAATTACCAAGCCGATCAGCAGCGCGGTCATCAGCGTCGCGCCCGCGCGAAAGGTCTGGTAGCGGATAAGGTTCAGTATCCCCTCAAAACCCAGCCAATCACCGATCAAATATAGCATTCAGCCGTCCCTGGGCAGCCAACTCAATCATCGCGGCCCGCGAAGTGTGAAACAAGTGCGCCGAGACCGACCGAATTCGAACCCTTGACCAGGATCGCATCCCCCGCATTGATGCCAAACTCTTCCAGTGCAGCAATCGCCTCAGCAGGCGTATGGCAATGCGCGAAGCTCGGCCCCTTGCCAAGCGAAATGGCCGCAGCTTTCCCCAGCTCACGGGAAAGCGCCAGCATCTCCTCGCCAACCAGAATCGCGTGATCAGTATGGGCTTCGGCTAACGGCTCGATCAGCTGTGCGTGAAATCCGGCAGCAAAATCACCCAGTTCCTTCATCGCCCCGAGTACGGCAATACGCCGTGTGGCGGGCGTTTGCCCCAACTGGCGCAAGGTCGCGCGCATGCTGGCGGGGTTGGCATTATAACTTTCGTCGATCAAAAGCGCCCGTCCGCCACTCGCAGCAATACGGTGGCGCGCGCCGCGTCCCTTGAGTCCGCCCATCTCCGCAAGGGCCAACCCGGTCGCGCCAAGGTCTCCCCCAGCCGCACGCACCGCCGCGATCACGGCAAGCGAATTGGCGATCCAGTGTTCGCCCGGTTCTGCAACAGTGTAGCATAAGCGCGCATCGCCCAGATCGGCGGTAACGAGCGATCCGCCATCGGCGCTGGGGATGGCGTCGAGCAATCGCACATCGGCATCTGCGGAAGAGCCGAAAGTGACCACTTTGGCGCCGCGGGCGTGGGCTATCGCGACAAGCCGGTCGCGCTGGTCGATATCCGCCGGGATCACCGCAGTCCCACCTTCGATCAGACCGCCGAATATCTCGCCCTTGGCATCGGCGATTGCCTCGATGCTGCCGAGGTTCTCGATATGCGCGGGCGCTATCGTGGTAATCACGGCGACATGTGGGCGGACATGCTGGGTCAGCACATCGATCTCGCCAGCGTGGTTCATGCCCATCTCGAACACGCCGAAGCGGCTGCGAGCGGGCATCCGCGCCAGGCTGAGCGGCACACCGACATGGTTGTTATAGCTACGCACCGAGCGATGCGCCGCACCCCTGCTGCCGCGATCGAGCGCGGCAAAGATCGCTTCCTTAACCCCTGTCTTACCGACCGAACCGGTCACGCCGATCCGTACCGCTTCCGCCCGATCGCGCGCGGCATGGGCCAGTGCGTGGAGCGCGGCGGTGGTATCCTCAACCAGCACATGCGGGAAATCCACCGGGCGATCGACCAGCGCGGCGACGGCGCCATTGGCAAAGGCCTTGGCGATGAACTGGTGCCCGTCCATCGCTTCACCCTTGAGCGCGACGAACAAGTCGCCGGGGCGCACATCGCGCGAATCCATCTCGACGCCGGATGCCTGGAAGGCATGGCTCGCCGCGCCGCCAGTTATTTCGGCGATTTCCTGCGCACTCCACAGCGCCAGTGGCAGACTGTCACACGCATCGATCGGCCAGGCCCGCAAGGCTGCTTGCGCGATCATGCCGAGACTCCCTCGGCAGCGCATTGGCGCGCTACTTCCACATCGTCGAACGGCAAGACCCGCATATTCTCTCCCGACCCGATTATTTGTCCTTGTTCGTGTCCCTTGCCCGCAACCAGCACGATATCGCCCGATTGCGCCTCAGCAATCGCCGCGCAGATCGCGGCGCGCCTGTCACCTATGTCGCGGGCGGTTTCGCCCGCCCCTGCGAGGACTTGTGCCCGGATTGCGGCAGGATCCTCGCTGCGCGGATTATCATCGGTAACGATAACCACGTCTGAATGTGCAGTCGCCGCAGCGCCCATTTCGGCACGCTTGCCCTGGTCCCGGTCTCCGCCAGCACCGAAGACCGTGATCAAGCGCCCGCCTCTTTCCGTATCGACATGCGGGCGCAGCGCAGCGATCGCCGCCTCCAGCGCATCCGGGGTATGCGCGTAATCGACATAAACCGGCGCGCCGCTCGCAGCGATCACTGCGCGTTCGAGCCTCCCGCGTACCGGCTGCAACCGGCCAAGCGCGTCGAACACCTGCCCCGCATCGCTGCCGGTCGCGATGGTCAGGCCTGCGGCGACCAGTGCATTGGCCGCCTGGTAGGCGCCGATCAGTGGCAAGGTCACCTTGCGTGGCTCGCCCGCAAATTCCAGTTCCAGCACCTGGCCAAGCTGGCTGGGGGTACGGGCGGCGAGGCGAATGAACTCGCCCCGCTCGCCCACCGTGAACACGCGCAGCCCCAGAGCTCGCACATGCTCGATGGCACGGCGGGTCCACTCGCTATCATCCCCGCCGTCCCAGATTACCGCCGCAGCATCGGCATCGACCACCTCGTCGAACAACCGCATCTTGGCCGCGAAATAGTCATCCATATCGGAATGGTAGTCGAGGTGGTCGCGGCTGAGATTGGTAAAGCCCGCTGCCCGCACCGGCACGCCTTCATTGCGATATTGCGCAAGGCCATGGCTCGACGCTTCGTAGGCAACGTGCGTCACCCCCTCGCGCGCCAGCCCGCTCATATTGGAAAGGAAGGTGACGATATCGGGCGTGGTCAGCCCGGTCGAAACGCTTTCATCGGGCGTGGTCACGCCCAGCGTGCCGATGCTGGCCGCCCGTTCGCCGCACATGCGCCAGATCTGGCGCGCCATTTCCACGGTGGAGGTCTTGCCATTGGTGCCGGTCACCGCAACGATAGTCTTGGGCACCGGCCGAAAGAATTGCGCTGCCAGGCGTGCGAAGGCGCGGCGCGGTTCTTTGTCCGCTATGTGCACCGCGCCTTCTACCACGACCCCGGGCTGGGCAACGACCGCTGCGGCCCCGGCACTCACCGCAGCGGGAATGAAATCCTCGGCATTGAAGCGTGTGCCGCGAAATGCGCCGAATACAGTGCCGGGAGCGACCTTACGATGGTCGATCGCAAAACCGGTTACGTCCAGCTCTGCACCCTGGCCGAGCTCGATCCCTGCACCCTGCGCTAATGTACCCAGCTTCACTCCGCCGCCTCCGGTACCAGCGGCCGCAGGTCCGAAATATCGACATCGCGGGTATTATCTGGTTGTACGCCCAGGATCGGGCCGATCCGCGGCACCAGTTTGCCGACGATTGGCGCGACATTCCATGCTGCTGTACGCTGGAACGAACTGGCGGTGGTCCCTTTGGGCTCATCGAGCATGGCGATCACCACGTAGCGAGGGTGATCCATCGGGAAGGCTGCGGCGAAGGTCGAGACAAGGCTCGATCTCTGATAGCCGCCCGCACCCGGTTTTTCGGCCGAACCGGTCTTGCCGCCAATGCGATAACCCTTGGCGTCCGCCTTCCGCCCAGTACCGTAAAGCGTGATCATCCGCAGCAGCTGGTTCATCCGGGCGCTGGTGCTGGCCTTGAACACGCGGCGCCCGCGCGGAACCTCACCGGGTTTCAGCTTCTTCAGGGTCGCAGGCCGCCAGATCCCGCCATTGACCATCGCCGCATAGGCGGCAGCAAGGTGAAGCGGGGTGACCGCGATACCATGGCCATAGCCGACCGTCATTGCACGAAGGCGTGGCCATTCGCCGCTGGCCCAGATCGGGAAACCCCGCGCTGGAAGCTCGATATAGGGGCGCTCGTTCATGCCGAGGTCTTCCATGACCCGTTTCAGCTTTACCGGCCCAAGATCGTCAACGACATGCGCGGTGACGACGTTGGAGGAATGAATCAGCATCTCAGGCACATTGAGCGATTCGCCCAGCGGGTGGCTGTCCTTGATCGTGAACGGCCCCATCTTGAACGGAGTGGCGGGATACCGCTTCGAGAAGCTGGTCACAACGCCCGCGTCGATCGCGGCCGCGACCGTGATCGGCTTGAAGGTGGAGCCGAGTTCGTAGACCTGGTTCGTCACCCGGTTGAACATGTACTTCTCGCCCTGCTCGTCGATCCGGTTGGGATCGAATTCGGGCAGCGATGCGAGCGCCAGTACTTCTCCAGTATCGACGTCGAGCACGATCCCGGCAGCACCAACCGCGCTGACCGACAGCATGCCCTTGCGCAGTTCGTCTTCCAGCGCGCCTTGCACGCGAACATCGATGGAAAGAGGCACCGGCCTGCCGCGCAAAGCAGGATCGGAAAGCTGTTTGTCGAGCACCTGTTCCATGCCAACCCGGCCATGCCCGTCAGCCGCGACATAGCCCAGCACATGTGCGCCCATCGAACCTTGCGGATAATGTCGGTCGTTCTCGCGCGGCATTTCGAGGGCCAGCTCGCCAATCTCCTGCACCCGGTTGGCCTCTTCGGGCAGCACCCGGCGCCTGATGTATCCGGCCTTGCCTGCGGCAAGGCGCTGGGTGAGTTCAGCTTGGTCGAGCGTCGGGAAAATGGCGGCCAGCGCAGTGGCGACCTGCTGCGGCGATTTAACCAGTGGCGACCCGCTGTCACCCAAGGCCTTGGGATTGTACCACAGGGCATAGGCCGGGAAAGCGCGTGCCAGCGGTTCGCCGTTGCGATCGGTAATTTCACCGCGCGACGGCAACAGCGCTTCTTCCAGCGAAGTGCGCGTTGGAGCGCGATCGACCAGGCCGAAATAGAAGATGCGTAACACCGCAACCAGCGCAACCAGCGCAAATACCAGCGCTACCCACAACACGCGCCAACGCGCCATGGTAAGCGACTGTTGGCGGATCGTGACGAGTTGGACCCTGCCTGTCGAAATGGCCATGCTGGCCGACAGGGCATTCATTCAGACACCTCCGCTACGAGCACGGAGCGGGCCTGTGCCGGGCGAACCGGGGAAGCTTCGAACAGAATCTCTCCGAATGCCTCGGCAAAGCCACCACCGGCACTGGCCCGATGCGCGGTCGCCAATTGCACAGGCTTGCCGGTGATCGGCGAGACCATCGGTCGTTCTGGTTCGCCTTCGATCGCTTCGGCGCGCGCAAGGCGTATCGGTGATGGGGCGCTCGGTCCACGCGGCGAACCGAGACTGGCAAGCTGGCGCTCGTTCTCCAGATATTGATCGGCGCGCGGCGCCTGATAGCCGAATTCCACCGAATTCCAGTCGGCCAACTGGCGCTGGCTGGCGCGGGTCTCGAACTCGGTTTCAAGCTCGATCGTCTGGCGCTTGAGCGAGATAATCTCCCGCTCGGCCAGCAAGACCTCGCTCTTCACCGCATGGACGCGAAAACTGAGAGCTAGGAACAGGCCGAAACAGGCAATCAGTGCCGCGGCCCAACCAATCTGGCGCAGGCGGCTGCCGGCGATCATGCTGCCTCCCTTCTCGCCGGGGCGGCAGTGCGCGTTGCGGCACGCAAAGTTGACGACCGCGCGCGGGGATTGCGAGCGATTTCCTGTGCCGATGGTCGGATCGCCTTGGATAGCTGCTCGAATTGGGCGGGTGCCTGTTCGATCTGGGGCAGGTGGCGCGATCCGGCACTGCGCGCCGAGGCATCGCGCAGGAAGCGCTTCACGATCCGGTCTTCCAGGCTGTGGAAGCTGACCACGGCCAACTTCCCACCCGGGCGCAAGAGACGCTCGGCCGCGAGCAGTCCGTCCTCCAGCTCATCGAGCTCGGCATTCACATGAATGCGGATCGCCTGGAAGCTGCGGGTCGCAGGATCCTTCTTGTCGCTTGGCTTGTGACCCAGCGCCTTGCGCACCACGCGGGCCAGGTCGCCAGTCGTCTCCAACGGACGTGCGGCGACAATCGCACGCGCCACACGGCGCGACTGCCGCTCTTCGCCATATTGATAGAGCACGTCGGCGATCTCGTCAGCATCGGCTTCGTTGACGAAATCGGCTGCGCTCATGCCTTGCTGGCTCATGCGCATGTCGAGCGGGCCATCCATGCTGAAGGCAAAACCGCGTCCGGCCTGGTCGAGCTGCATCGAGCTGACCCCGATATCCATCGCCACACCATCGACCTGTGCCACGCCCGCCTCGGTCAAGGCATCGACCATTTCCGAAAAACGCCGCGGATGGAGCACGAGGCGCGGAGGGGTAGAGAGCGCTTCGGTCCATCCGCGGCCTTCAGCGATCGCAGAGGGGTCGCGATCGAAGGCGTGCACGGTTGCGCCGCGATCGAGCAGCGCACGCGTATATCCGCCGGCACCAAAGGTGGCGTCGACAATCACATCGCCGGGCTGCGGATCGAGCGCAGCGATGACTTCGTCCAGCAGGACGGGAATGTGGGGGGCGCCAGAGCCGCTCATTTCTTCTTTGCCTGCGCTTCGGCAACGAGGCTGGCACAAGCGGCCTGCGCCGCTTCCCAGCCATCGCCCATCCGGGCAAGCTCTGCCGGGTTCCAGATCGTGAAGAACCGCCCTGCGCCCTGGAAATAGAGCCCGTCTTCCACCCGGCCAAGATTGCGCAAATGGTCGGGCATGACGAAACGCCCACTGTCGTCAAAAGGCAATTGGATGAAGCCGAAGAGCTGGTTCGAGCGCAGGTCGCGGTCAAAGTCGCGGCCAAGACGGAGCGCACGCTCCTCTTCACGGTCAAGCTGCACATCGAGCTCGTCATTGCGGGACAGGCCAAAGCCGACCAGGCAGTTCCAGCGCTCGTGCTTGTCGAGGCACAACACGCGCGCCCCGGAAGATTCCTTCACCGCCTTGCGAAAGAGCGGAGGCAGGACAAAGCGGCTCTTGTCGCCCGCCGGCGAATAGGCCTGTCCGCTATAACCTCCGAAAGACACCCGATGAACTCCCCGTTCCCCCTGATCCGGCACGCCTTCCCCGCTGCCACCCGCGCGCGATCACGGGCAGCGCGCCCTTCACTGGGAAGGCGCGGCGAAAGACGACATGTCCGATGGAAGATGGTCATATCCCGGGCAGAGCGGGGATGAAAGGGATTTTTACGGGATTTCACGGGATAAGATGGTAAATATTTGATTTATAATATGTTAGGAAATCCAAGCCTTGTTCGAACTGCCCCGAAAATACCCCACAAATCCGCTGCAATCGGCTGAAATCGAGCCAGAATCCACGATATCGCGCGATTCCGAGTCGCATTTCCCGCAATTTCCCCGATCTCAGTTCTCGAAACCGTGGGCGATCAGGGCCAACAGCATGTCCGCATAGCCTGGATCACCTTCCTGCAGTTCGAACAAGACAGCGTCGGCCACCAAGGTCACCTGCCCCTTTTCGATTCTGCAGGTGGCGAGCAAACCATCGGCCTCCAATTGGCATTGCTGCTTTCCTTCGTCGGTCAGCGTGATCTGACCCGCCATCATGACTGGCATGGGGCCGAAGTCCGTCGCAACCTCATGCAACTCGAAGGGCTGCCGTTCGGTGAACTGCATTTGCAAGCCCCAGCGCGGGAGCACCGGGGGAAGCAATCCGGTAAGTGTGGGATGCCGCGGATCGCCCAGCGGCACCGCATAGCTTCCCGTCAACATGGGATCGAGCGCATAGATCAAGCGACCGCCTGCCCTCACCCA
>SBHJ01000174.1 GCA_006226465.1 Alphaproteobacteria bacterium
GAACCCGTGTTTCCGCCGTGAAAGGGCGGCGTCCTAGACCGCTAGACGAAGGGGCCACTCGCTCGCGAGAGAGCGCGCCTTTAGGGGGGCGTGCCGGGGCGGTCAAGTCCTGTCTCGCCTCAATCGGCGAAGGCGGCATCTTCCAGATGCAATTCAACCTGTGGACGCGTGCCCCAGTCGTCGATCTTCACTCGGCCAGCGAGATGAAAACGACGTCCAGACGACCGGTGGATCAATGTTTGCGCCATCTCGGATTCGGCCGCGCGAAAGGCAATCGCCTTGAACGACCGACCGTCTTCGCCAGCCGAAATCAGCCGTAGATGGTCTTTCCCCACGATATCGGCTTTCACGATGCGCACGGGACCAACCGCTACCCGCGGGCCTGGCCATCCAACCCCAAACGGCCCCGCGCGATCCAGAGTCTCGACAAGGGCTGGCGTCAGCCCGCCAGGAGCGACCGAGAGATCGAGTTGCATGACCTGGTTTTCGAGCGCGCGCATCACATCCCTCGACAATCTCTCGTCGAGAAAATCGGCAAATTCATCGAGCCGTGCGCGCTCTATTGTCAGCCCGGCGGCCATCGCATGGCCACCGCCTGCAACCAGCAAGCCTGCCTCGCGTGCAGCAATGATCGCCGCGCCCAGGTCCACGCCGGTAACCGAACGCCCCGAACCTTTGCCGATTCCGTCGGCCGAATCGAGCGCGACAACGATTGATGGCCGACCGGTCTTTTCCTTGATCCTTCCCGCAACAATCCCGATCACGCCGGGGTGCCAGCCGGAACCCGCCAGAACTTGCACGGCCCGGTTATGCTGCTTGGCGATCTGTGCTTCGGCTGCTTCCTGCACTCCGGCCTCGATCACTCTTCGATCTTCGTTAAGTGCTGATAGTTGTTCTGCAATCTCACGAGCCTCATTCGGATCATGGGTCGTGAGTAATCGCACTCCCAACGTCGATTCCCCTACTCGTCCACCTGCGTTTATGCGTGGGCCAAGCGCGAAGCCGAGGTCACTGCATTGCGGGGCCCGTTTGAGCCTTGCTGCATCGATCAGTGCAGCCATGCCGGCCCGTTCGCGGCGCGCCATGATCTTGAGTCCCTGTGTCACGAATGCCCGATTGAGACCATGCAACGCGGCGACATCGGCAACGGTTCCCAAGGCAACAAGATCGAGCAGAGCCATCAAATCAGGCTCGTCCCTGTTCTCGAAATGGCCGCGTTCGCGCAATGTCCTGATAAGGGCGATCGCAAGCAGGAAAGCCACACCCACTGCAGCCAAATGACCGTGGGCAGCCGCCAGGTCGCTCTCATCAAGCCGGTTGGGATTGACCAGCGCCGCGGCAATCGGAAGCTCGGCGGCGCATTTGTGATGATCGACCACGATCACGTCGACTCCCGCGTCGTGCGCTTGCTTCAGCGCGTCGTGCGCCATGGCGCCGCAATCGACCGTCACAATCAGGCTGGAGCCTTCCTCGCCCAGCCGCACCAAGGCTTCGCCGCTTGGGCCATACCCTTCGAGCAGGCGGTCGGGAATGTAGTAGTCTGCCGCCGCGCCCACCTGCCGCAGCAAATCGATCAGCAATGCTGCACTGGTCGCACCATCCACATCGTAGTCGCCGTAGACGGTAATCGACTCACCACTCAACACTGCCTGGGCAATGCGTTCGGCTGCGGCATCCATGTCGCGAAACGCTGATGGATCGGGAAGAAATTCGCGCAGGGTGGGGTTGGCGTGGCGCGCCAAGTCGTCTGGCGCCACCCCCCTGGTCAGCAAAAGCTGGGAAAGGATATCGTTTTCCAGCCCCGCGACCCCACTATCGATCGCCATGTTTCCTCCACGCCAGTGCCATGACTGACCTGACAGCGAAAGCGTGACGCCAAGCGCGGGGACAAGTGATCTGGATGCCATTACCGGGTTTTAATCCTACCTGCTGTGGCCGAAAAGCTCGTTACAATTGACAATCGACCGTACTGGGCGCTTTCAATAGGCCTTGTGAGGAAACCGTATCTCCTGATCATTTGGCACAGTCGGACCGGAGCAAGCAAGGCCATGGCTGAGGCGGCGCATGCCGGGACGATAGGCAATTCCATCATCATGCAGGCCGAACATGTACAAGCCGGCGATATACTGGCGGCAAGGGGCTATCTGTTTGTCTGCCCGGAAAATCTCGCGAGCATGAGTGGCACGATGAAAGAAATGTTCGATCGCCTCTACTATCCACTATTGGGGGAGATTGAAGGCCGGCCATATGCCACACTGATTGCAGCCGGATCGGACGGGACGGGTGCTCAAAGGCAGATTGATCGGATTGCGACCGGTTGGCGATTGAGACGCATCACTGATCCTGTGATCGTGAATTTTGCTGCCCAAACGCCTGAGACGATACTGGCGGCCAAGGTTGTCGATCAATCCCAGGTTGAACGCTGTCGCGAATTGGGAGAGGCATTTTCCGAAGGCTTGATCCTGGGAATATATTGATGAAATATCACAGGAAATGTCTCGGAACATGTAGTTGAAATATGGATTGGAAAATCGGGAGTGAGTTTAGGAGGATGAACGTTCTCGGTTGAAGCTCGGGGAGGGGTGCTAACAATCGCCGCGTCATATGATCTCGAACAAGATGCAACCTTGCCCGACCACGGGCTTTGTTTGCTGTTTATTGGAGGCGCACGCCCGGATCGGGAGGCAGTCCGCGAATTTGTCCGCAGCGAGCAAAGCCTTTCCATTTCATTTGACCCCGCCGCGAGACCCAATCTCAAGCTTGTAGGCAGCGAAGGGGCCGATGCTTCGAAATTGGCAATCACTGAAGATCGACAGCCGGATTGGCTCGAACTACTTAGCGCTGGCCTGACATTCGACCTCAAAGGGTTCGCGCCAGGAGTCCCGATCCGCGCACCTGGTGTCAATTTCAGCTTCGACTTCGAAGACATGCCGCCCATTCCAGGGTTTGATGTTCTTCACCTGTTGCCCGGGCGGCACCTGGCTGGGGGTGAAGCCAGCCTCCCGGTCGTTGCGGCCATGCTTGGGTTGGCGCGGGATATGGTTCGACACTTTCCTGAAGTCGAAGGAGTAATCTGGCCAGCTTCGCAAAGCGTGATCGGTCGGCGATTTTTCGAATCATCGATCACCGCATGGCTTGAAGGAGGCGCGTTTCCTGCCCTGGGTCTGACTGCCTTCCGGGAAACCATGGACGGGGGGCTGCAATCGCTCGGGCTATCTTACTTCATCGGGCAGGAACTGCGTATTGAACCGCAGCTCGTCGCTGACAAGGTTGCCGCGACCAGGCTAGGAATCCGGCTGGTGAACCACCTGCTGTTGCTGGGCACATTGGCTCGGGAGGAGCATGTGATCGCCCCCGATGGCGCACGCCTGGTGCTAGTTCCATCGCAAAACGGAAAGTTCATCCGGGTCCAGCCTGCGTAGAATGTCGAACTCACGATCGACAGCGGTGCTAGGCAAAGCATTCTATCGCCGCGCAGCAATACCCTTTCGCTCGGTCAACTGCCCTGGTGATCCGGCATTTGACCCGGGGATGCAGAAGCACCACTTGCTGCCACTGCAATTGCTTTCGATGCAATGTTTTAGCCGGATGTTCGGCGTAGTCGGTCGCAGGCGCATAGGGTTTGACGACTTTCGTGCCAACGGATTGCTACTTCCGGCAAACGAGGCTGCCACTCTCAGGATCGGCATGCCGCTGCATCGTGGGCCGCACCGGGCATATAATGCGATGGCGATCGAGCGCGTCGGCCAGATTGAAATCGATTGGTCCGCATGTCATTCGATCGACCCAGAAGCGGCGCGCCGAGACGCCCTGTTTCGGCTGGCATTGCTGCAATCGGCACTCCGCAAGCGGCTGCTTTACGAACGCAGAAGGTTGATCCTCAATCGCAATGATCCGCTCGGCACTGGTTTCGACTTCACCGAGCTCGACGCTATGGCGGAAACGCTATGGCGTGCGACCTAGCTCACCCAAGGCTTGTAAGCCGACTTTTCGGCAAGCTCCGCCTTGGCACGGTGATATTCGCGCTCGAACCGCGCCACCAAATCCTCAACAGAACCGACAGCCTTGATCGCGCCAACTCCCTGGCCCGAGCCCCAGATGTCCTTCCAGGCTTTGGCCTTGGTATTGCCGCCGCTGCCAAAATTCATCTTTGACGGATCACTTTCCGGCAGATTTTCGGGATCCATACCTGCCGCCTCGATCGAGCGACGCAGGTAATTGCCGTGCACGCCGGTGAAGAGGTTCGAATAGACGATCTCTTCCGCGCTGCTGGCGACGATGCATTCCTTGTAACCCTCGACAGCATTGGCTTCCTTGGTCGCGATGAAAGCACTGCCGGCATAGCCGAAGTCGGCCCCCATCGCCTGGGCGGCCAGGATCGAATAGCCATTGGCGATTGAGCCTGACAAGGCGACCAAGCCGCTGAACCATTCGCGGATTTCCTGCATCAACGCGAACGGCGATTGGACACCGGCGTGCCCGCCGGCACCCGCTGCAACCGGGATCAGGCCATCGGCACCCTTTTCGATCGCCTTGTTGGCGAAGCGGTTGTTGATCACATCGTGCATGGTAATCCCGCCCCAATTACGGACCGCATCGAATATTTCGGTCCGCGCGCCCAGCGAGGTAATCACCATTGGCACCTGCCATTTTTCGCAAGTTGCCATGTCCTGATCGAGCCGGTCATTGGTCTTATGGACGATCTGGTTGACCGCGAAGGGCGCCGCCGGACGGTCGGGATTTTCGCGGTTGTGCTTGGCCAGTTCCTCGGTGATCTGGTGGAGCCATTCGTCCAGCAGAGGCTGGGGGCGGGCGTTGAGCGCGGGAAAACTGCCAATCACCCCGGCCTTGCATTGCGCGATAACAAGCTCCGGACCCGAAACGATAAACAGCGGTGAGCCGATCAGCGGCAGGCGCAGGCGATCGAATGGGGCGGGAAGGGACATGCACAACTCCGTTGCAGTGTGAAACTTGTGGTCGGCTTATGCGGGCCTGGGCGGCTTGTCGAGTGTCAGGCGGGGAGAATGTGCTCGATCCCATAGAATCTCGCTGCATTGCCGGCATAAAGCGCGCGCTTCTCGTCCGCGCTTGCGCCGTGGGTCAGTCGCTTGAAGGCGTTCCACAACACTGCATAATCGGCAGCCCAATAGTCTACCGGAAAATTGCTTTCGAACATGGCGCGGCGCGGCCCGAATGCGTCGATGCAGGTTTCGATATAGGGGCGCCACATCGCCGCCAGATCTTCGGACGAAGTTCCAGCAGCGGGTCCCCTGTCCGGAAGGCCGCAAAATGGCATCGCCAGTCCGCCCAGCTTGACCACAACATTCTCGCACTTGGCCAATTCGCGAATCTTGTGCCGCCACTCATCAAAGCGCTCGTGCAGCCTGCCATGGTAACTGGCGATATTAAGCGGTGTTCCACAATGGTCGAGGCAGATTGGTTGATCGGGGAAGCAGCGAGCCAGGTCGATGACATCGTCCAGCTGAGGTTCGAGCAACCACGCGTCAAAGGTTAGCCCCATTCGGCCAAGATGTTTGAATCCTTCGCGGAACTTCGCATCGAGATAAAGACCTGCCGGCGCATGGAAGGGCGGACCAAGGACATCGGGATCAGCATCCCATGCTCCCTGGTGCCGAATCCCGCGAAAACGATCGGGCGCAGCAGCTTGCAGCGCCTCCAGCACGGGTGCGACACGATCACCAAGCTGCAAATCGGCATGACCTATGATCGCGGCGCATGGGCGAATATCTCCATAAAGCCCGCTCGCTCCCTGCGCTGCCACGCCATTCACGAATTCTACCTCGCCCACGACCTTCAGCGCCTCGTCCGCACCAGCGCGATAGAAGGCACCACATTCCATGAAGACCGTGCCGATCACATTGTGTCCGCTGCTCACGTGCGCGCGGAGCTGGTCGAAGGTGTAGTAGGCGTTGTGGGTCAGCGTTTCGAGGAAGTCATGTCGCGGTTCGGGAAACATCCCCATCAAGGGGTGCAGGTCCCAAAGGTGATGGTGCGGATCGATGATCGGCAGGTCTGGTTCCAGGATTTCTTCAGTCATCGCGTGCTCTTTCCTCTCCGTTTCCTACAGGATGGAACACATGGAACACGGTTCATCAAGAGAAAACCCGGGATGACCTGTTGGAACCACAAAACAGCAATCGTGGTTTAAGAGGATCGGCCATTTCACCATAATACCGGATCGCAGATCGGTAGGAAAATAGCTGGCACGGCATGTCAGCTAACGACCCAATTGCGGACATCGATTCTAGAAACCGGGGCCGTCGCTGCCTTTGGTCTCCGACCGATAGCGGAATATCGACGTCAGTTCTGAGAATGCCAATGCGAATGTGACAAATGCCGGACCCTTCGATACACCTGACTAGCGGGCAAGATAGCCAGAGCAAGAGAGGTGCATGATGGACTATGGTGATTTCAGCACACTACGAGTCGAGGTTCTGGATCGTGTCGCTTGGCTGACAATAGATCATCCGCCGATCAATCTTTTCGATATGGCGCTGATCGGCGAAATGACCGAAGTTGGAACAAGACTCGCTGCAGATGCCGAAGTGGGTGCGGTAGTTCTTCAGAGCGCGGACCCTGATTTCTTTATTGCCCACGCAGATGTCATGCTGATCCAGACGATTACGGACAGTGATCCGGCCGACGACCCGCCATCTTCTTTCTTTCACGCCATGACAGAGCAGTTCCGATTGATGCCTAAGCCGACGATCGGAAAGATAGCCGGAATCGCAAGAGGCGGTGGACTCGAGTTGCTAGCCGCTCTCGACATGCGTTTCTGTTCGCTTGAAAGGACCACTCTCAGCCAACCCGAAGTAACAGTCGGGATCATACCCGGTGGTGGTGGATCGACGCGCTGGCCACGGCTGATAGGCCACGGCAGGGCAATGGAATTGATGATTGGGGGCAATGATTTCGACGGCGCCACTGCGGAACGGTTTGGTATGGTAAATCGTGCAATGCCCCTGAGCGAACTTGACATCTTCGTTGAAAATTTCGCGAAGCGCGTAGCCTCGTTCCCTCCACACGCGGTTGCATTGATCAAAAAGGTTTCGTTGCATCAGGATCGACTGCAGGAGACCCTTGATTTCGAACACCGAGCCTTCATGGAAAGCGCGCGGCATCCTGAAGCAGTAGTAGCGATGCAGATCTTCATGGAAAACGGGGGTCAAACTCGGGCTGCCGAGTTGACCGGCGCATTCTCCTGACATTTTGGCAGAGGTCAGATATCTGTCTTTGGGCGATTGTCTACTTTCCACCCAACAGAAGACCTCAACTCACCGCGCTGTTCGCTGCGCTGAGTACGGCGCGCACGCTGGCGGTCGCCACGTCTTCGTCGATCCCGCAGCCCCAGACGACGCCGCCATCGGGCTTGCGGCATTCGAGATAGGCTGCAGCACGAGCATCGGTGCCGGTGCCTAGAGCGTGCTCGGTATAATCGCTGACTTCGATGTCTACCCCAAAGCTTTCGCGGATTGTCCCGACCACGGAAGAGATCAAGCCGTTCCCGCGCCCGCTGACTGTCTTGGCCACGCCATCGACCTCGATCGTGCCGGAAAAGATCCGGGTTCCGTCTGCCGCCTTGGTTTCCTCGTAGTCGACCAGTCGGAAATGACGCGGCTCCATTTTTACGTAGTATGCGTGACGGAACGCGTCCCAGATATCGGCGGCGTTGAGCTCGCGGCCAAGCTCGTCGGCCATACGCTGGACCTGCTTGGAGAAATCGGCCTGCATCTTCTTGGGCAGTTTCAGCCCCTGATCCTGCTCGAGCACCCAGGCAAAGCCACCTTTGCCAGACTGCGAATTGACGCGGATGACCGCTTCGTAGCTGCGGCCCAGATCGGCCGGGTCGATCGGCAGATAGGGAACGCGCCAACGCTCGTCATTCTGCATGCGATGCGCCTCAAAACCCTTCTTGATCGCATCCTGGTGACTGCCAGAGAAGGCCGTGAAGACCAGCTCGCCGCCATAAGGATGGCGCTGGTGAACGGGCAGTTCGTTGCAATATTCAACCGTCTCGATCACGCGATCGATGTCGGAGAAATCGAGACCAGGATCGACGCCCTGCGTGTACATGTTGAGGGCGACCGTCACGAGGCAGCAATTGCCGGTCCGTTCGCCATTGCCGAACAAGCATCCTTCGACGCGATCGGCGCCCGCCATCATGCCCAGCTCTGCAGCGGCGACCCCGGTGCCACGGTCATTGTGCGTGTGCAGGCTGATCGCCGCACTCTCGCGATTGGGGAGGTTACGGCAAAAATACTCAATCTGGTCGGCGTAGATATTGGGGGTCGCTGCCTCGACCGTGGCGGGCAGGTTAAGGATGATCGGGCGCTCCGGCGTGGGCTGGAGCACCTGCATCACCGCTTCGCAAACCTCGATGCTGAAATCGAGTTCGGCGGTCGAGAAAGTCTCGGGCGAATATTCGAAATGCCAGTCGGTATCGGGATATTTCGCGGCCTCGTCGCGCAACACCTTGGCGCCCGCGACTGCGATTTCGCGCACTTCGTCCTTCGACATGCGGAACACGATATCGCGCCAAGCCGGGCTGACGGCGTTGTAGAGGTGGACGATCGCCTGCTTTGCCCCGGCGAGACTTGCGAAGCTCGTTCGGATCAGGTCTTCGCGGCTTTGGGTGAGAACCTGCACGATTACGTCATCAGGTATCCGCCCCGATCGGACCAGGCCCTGGATGAAATCGAACTCGGTTGCGCCAGCGCTCGGAAATCCGATCTCGATTTCCTTGATTCCGATCTCGACCAGCAGGTCGAAGAAGCGGTTCTTCTTAACCGAGTCCATCGGGTCAATGATCGATTGGTTACCGTCACGCAGGTCCGTTGAGAGCCAGCGTGGAGGGGCCGTGATCGTTCGGCTCGGCCATTGCCGGTCGGGCAAATCGACCTGCGGAAAAGGTCGATATTTGACCGAGGGATCGCGGAGCATCGTGCGTTGCGTATTCATGTGCTTGGAACTTTTCGAAATTGTTGGCGTTGCAAGTCGATCTTCCCTTGGGCGCATGGCGCGCTCTCAAGGCACGCCGCAGGTCACGCCCAAGGGCGTGTAAGTCGAAGCAGCAGTCCAATCTCGATAGTCATGACCCCCCTATGGTGGCTCTATCCGGGCTTGTAAAGCGAAAGCGCAGGCGGCATCGCTTGCAATTATCTTTCATGGTGCGAGGAGAATTCATGTCACGGGACGATCCGCCCAACGATCCGCTTTACCGAATCATGGGCCTGCAGCGCATTGTCGAAATGTCGCCGGATGGACGCGCTACGCTGGAATACGAAGCGCGCGAAGAAATGTGCCATTCGGGCGGGGTTGTACAAGGCGGCTTTATTTCTGGATGGATCGACGCAGCGATGGCGCATGCCGCCATCGCCAGGAACGGCGATGGCATTGTCCCGATGACGCTGGAATTGAAGGTCAGCTTCTTTGCTCCAACCCGGCCTGGTCCTGTCATTGCCGAAGGGTGGGTAGAGCGGCACGGCAGGCGTACCAGTTTCTATGAAGGGCATTTGAAGTCGCCCGATGGAACTGTTTTGGCCAAGGGTTCCTGCACGATCTTCCTGGCGGATCGCCAGCAAGTTGAAGCTGCATCGAAGGAGGCACGCAAATGAGCGAAATCCGTGAGTTCGTCCTGGACATTCGCGACACCGCGCTTGCGGACTTGCATCTACGGCTCGACATCGCACGATGGCCGGAAAAGGAGCCCGTCGAGGACTGGTCGCAGGGAACACCACTGGCAGAGCTCCAGGAATTGTGCCGCTATTGGCGGCATGACTATGATTGGCGTCGCTGCGAAGCACGGCTCAATGCGATGGGCCAATTCAAGACCGAAATCGACGGAGTGGAAATCCACTTCCTGCATGTCCGCTCGTCGCGCGAGGATGCGCTGCCGCTGGTGATTACCCATGGCTGGCCGGGTTCAGTAGTGGAGTTCCTTGAAGCGATCCCGCTGTTGACCGAGCCTGAGGAAGGCGTGGCGTTCCATGTCGTGGCGCCATCGCTTCCGGGATTTGGATTTTCGGGCAAGCCAGCAGTCACGGGCTGGGGGATTGAAAGGATCGGTGCGGCCTGGGCCGAACTAATGCATCGGCTTGGCTATGATCGCTGGGTGGCGCAGGGCGGCGATTGGGGGGCGGCAGTCACGACTGCGATTGGCGAACAGGCACCGCAGGGCTGCTTGGGAATACACATCAACATGCCGATTGGACGGCCGGGTCCTGATGACCTGGCGAATCCGTCACCTGCGGAACTCAAGGCATTGGGCGCGCTGCAGCATTACCAGGAGTGGGACTCGGGCTACTCGAAAGAGCAAAGCACGCGCCCGCAGACGATCGGTTACGGGCTGGTCGATTCTCCGGTTGGGCTTGCTGGCTGGATATTTGAGAAGATGTGGGCCTGGACCGACAACCAGGGTTCGCCTTTCGATGCGCTGTCGAAAGATACGATACTCGACAATATCATGTTCTATTGGCTGGGCGCTGCCGGAGCATCCTCTGCGCGGCTCTATTGGGAGAGCTTCGCCAAGATCGGTGACGGCAAGGTTGCCATACCCTCTGGCGTCAGCCTGTTCCCGAAGGAGATTTTGCCGACCCCGCGCAAGTGGGCCGAGCGGCGCTACACCAATCTCGCCTATTGGAATGACATGGACCGGGGCGGGCATTTTGCTGCGTGGGAGCAGCCCGAATTATTCGCGAAGGAGCTTCAGGCCTGTTTCGCGCAGATGGTCTAGCGCCAGCGCAAGCGTTCTCGATTGAGCTGATCGACCGAAGTCACGCCCATCAGCCGCATGCCGCGCTCGAACTCGTCCTTGAGAATGCCCACGGCGCGCTCGACTCCGGGCTGACCCGCAGCCGCGAGGGCATAGAGATAAAGCCGCCCGCCAGAAGCAGCGGTGGCTCCTGCGGCAAGACTCTTGAGAACATGGGTCCCGCGCCGCACCCCGCCATCGACGATGATCTCGATTTCTCCGCCAACGCAATCGACGATCTCGCGCAGCTGGTCGAAGGGTGCGCGGCTGCCATCCAGTTGCCTGCCGCCGTGGTTGGATATCATGATTGCATCGGCGCCAATCTGTACCGCGCGGCGCGCATCGTTCGCGCTCATTACCCCTTTGAGGCAGAATTTGCCGCCCCAATCCTGCCGAATGCGCGCGGCTGTGTCCCAATCCATCGAGGTATCGAGCATAGTGTTGAAATATTCGGCGATGCTGACCGCCTTGCCTGTACCCTCGCTGACATGGGTGTCGAGATTGGGGAGTCGGAACTTTTCGCGGAAGACATAGTCAAGCGCCCAGCGTGGGCGCGTCGCGTATGACCATAGGGCACTGGGGCTGAATCGGGGCGGGGTGGTGAAGCCAGAGCGCAGGCACCGCTCGCGCTTGCCCGAAACGATCGTATCGACTGTTAGCGCCACGGCATCGAATTTCGCCGCCTGGCAGCGTTCGATCATCGACCGGTTCAGCCCCTGATCTTTGTGGACATAGAGCTGGAACAGTTTGGGGCCGCTGGTAAGCGCGGCAATCTCTTCGATGCTGCGCGTAGCCAGACTTGAAATACCGAACCACAGGCCAAACCTGTCAGCAGCCCTGGCAACGGCGGTTTCACCTTGCCAATGGAACGCGCGCTGCACCGCGGTGGGGCTGAGCATCAGCGGTAGGGCACTCTTGCGACCCATGATCGTACACGTGGTGTCGATTTCTGCCACCCCTGCCAGCACATCGGGCACGAGGTCGGCTTCATCGAAGGCGCTGGTATTGCGCGCCTTGGTCAGCTCGTCATCAGCAGCGCCATCGATATAGTCGAAAACTGGCCAAGGCAGTCGCGCCCTGGCCAGTTTCCGAAAGTCATCGATATTGTGGCAGTCCGAAAGGCGCATGGCCTTAGACTGGACTTAGTTCTTGTCCTTGTCGACCAGCTTGTTGGCGCCGATCCACGGCATCATGGCGCGCAGCTCGGCTCCGGTCTTTTCGATCGGGTGTGCCGCCGCTGCCTTGCGGCTTGCCTTGAGTTCGGGCTGGCCGGCGCGATTGTCAAGCACGAAGTCCTTCACGAAACGGCCGCTGGTGATGTCGGCCAACACGCGCTTCATTTCGGCCTTGGTCTCATCGGTGATGATGCGCGGACCGGT
>SBHJ01000286.1 GCA_006226465.1 Alphaproteobacteria bacterium
GAAATGCCCGCCTTGGAGAGGAAGCTTGCGCCCGCAGCGTCGGCGCTGCTTTCCTGTACGCGGCTGAAGGCTAGATATTTGCCCAAGGCTGCGCGCTGCCCCGCCATGATCACGCCCATGGCGGCATCGCCCGCGCCGGCCGCCGCCGCCGCTACGCCCAACAACATTGACAGGATCGAGATGTTGGTTGCGGCGCTCGCGCCTTCACTGTGGCGAATTATATGCCCACCGGTGATATGGCCCAATTCGTGCGCAATCACGCCCTGGACTTCATTGGCCGTATCGGCAGCGTCGATCAGCCCGCTGTGGATATAAATCGCCTGCCCACCGGCGACGAAGGCATTGATCGAAGGGTCACCCAACAACACAATATCGACATTGCCTGGTTCAAGCCCGGCTGCCTCCACAAGCGGCGCGGCCATATCCTGCAGCAATGCTTCGGTTTCTGCATCGCGCAGCATCGATTGCGCAGCCGCTGGCTGGGCCGAAAGCGCAAACGCGATGAGTAGTGCAAGGCAATTGTGGACGAAACGCATTGAAGCAACCTAGCGGGTTTCGCCCTGAACGGGAACTGAAGCCGTGGAGCTGCGGGCAAATTCAACGACAAGGCCGAATATTTGAGGGTCGCTTCTCCACGGAGAGGCCAGCGCAAGCAGGGGGCGGTTGTGATCCATTCCAGCGAATGTATGCAACGACGCTACACCGCGGGCCTCCACGATACGCCGAGCCAGTTCGCGCGAATTACGCGGCTTGACGGTAGTGTCCTCCTCGCCATGTATCAGCAGCAGTGGCGGTGCATCGCCGCGAACGAAGCTGATCGGCTGGGTATCGGCTGGACGCGATGCCGAACCAAAGGAATTGCGCGCCGATTGGTTGGTGAAGGGATAGAAATCGTAAGGACCGGACAAGCCGATCACGCCCGCCAATTCGTCGGCCGATTGGCCTTCACGCCCCAGCCATTGTCGGTCAAGCGCCACCATTGCGACGTTGTAGGCTCCAGCAGAATGGCCAGCGAGCACGATACGGTCCGGGTCACCACCCAGTCGCGCGATATTCTCGCGGGTCCAGCGCACCGCACGCGCCGTATCCTCGATCATTTCCGGGAAGCTGGATTCAGGGTACAGGCGATAGCCGGCCAGCACGACCAGAAAACCCTCAGGCACCAGGGCGCGCGCGACAAAGCCGTAGTCGTCCGGGTCCCCGCTTGCCCAGCTTCCGCCATGGACGAAGAGGATGACCGGGCGAGGAAGGTCGCCGGACCGCCTATCTTCAGGGCCATAGACCGCGAGCCTTTGCCGCGCGAACTCGCCAATGCTCGCGCGTTCATGCAATGTTACCTTGCGGTCTCCTCCGGTCAGCCGATCTACCGCATCGAGCACCGCAGGCCCGTTGCGCTGGATCGCCAGATAAAGGGCCAGACCTGCGATCGCGGCCAGCACGGCCAGCACGGCAAGTCCCCACATAATCTTCCGCCTCTTTGCCAGCACCATGGGCGTGCACTATCGCGCCGCCTTGGCCAAGGCCAGCAGCTTGTGCGGATCTTCTGGCGGGGAGCTGGGATCAGCCAGCTATCTTGCGGGCGACGCGCTCGATCAGCGGGATATCGTCACTCACTTCTCCGAGCACCACGATCTTGCCTTCTTCGGTGCGACGGATCATGACCAGCGCGAATTCAGGGCCGTCGACCGCGAGGTCTTCGAATGAGCCCGCGTCGAGATTGCGCAGTTTCTTGGCAAGCGCCGAACGCAGCCCATCGCGCGGGGCAACTTCCTTTCCGCTTTCTTCGGCGCGCAAGCGGCGTTCGGCCTGAACGATGCCCTTGAGGCCACCATCAACCCCCGCCAGATAGCCGGCGAGCGAACCACGGGCGATCCCGGCGCGATGCGCATGGGCCAGCACGGCGGCATATTCGGTGAGGCGCGTCTTGTCGTAGTCGGCGCCGAACACCAGCTTGACCACCGGGGTCATGGGCGCGCGCTCCTGCACACTCAGGCCGTTTTCCTCGACCAGTTCGGCAAAGTCCTCGGGCGCTTCCTGCGCAGCGAGCGAGAAATCGTAGGCACGGCCGACGGCGGCGTAGAGCGCGCTGCGGCTGCGGTCCTCACTGGAGCGCGCTGCCTGTGCCAGTTCGCGGGCCGACGCCAGGCAATCGTAAAGGCTGGCGTCTGCTGGGAGTTCGGCGTCCGATTCCGCCTCGTCAAAGACTTCGCCAAACTCTTCTTCTGCCTCTGGCGTGAACCCGGCGTCAGCTACGGCGTCTTGCTCACGCGGACTGTCCAGCTCGAACGATGCAACATCCTCGAAAGACTCGACCGTTTCGGGCTCATAGGCGACCGGGATGGGCGCGCCATCGGAGCTGCCGGCCTCGGCGTCGTCGCCCTCGAAGGCCGGATCCACATCAAAGCTGGTCGGATCATAGTCAACCTGCGGCTGGTAATCATCGAAATCGATCGCCGGCGCCTTATTCTTCGGCGCCTTGATGTGGTCGGTTAAAGAGGCGAAGCTATAATTGGCATCCTCTTCGTCCTCTTCCTCGTATTCCTCGTCCTCCTCATCGTCGAGCGAGTAATTGCCGAAGGCGGGGGCGGGTAGCTCGTCGTCTTCGCCGAATTCGACCTCATCCGACAGTTCGAGCGGTTCGACATTGCCATAGATATCGGATGCGAACTGGTGCGCTTCGGTTCCGTCGTCAGCTTCGGCTCCAGGCCCATCTGCCCACTCGGCAACGGGTTCGGCCGCTTGCTGCACTGAACCTTCGGCCTCGTCATGGCCAGTTTCGTCGATCGCGAGAGCCTGGTCGATTTCGAGCAGCAGCTCGTCGGCTGCTGCGGCGCTGGCCATTTCCTTCCAGTTGATGACACCATAGATAAAATCGATTGTGTCATCGTCGCTAGAGAAGGGCAGCAGAATGCCGCGATAAAGCACGGTGTTACCTGCCAGGTTGACGAATTCGGCTTCGAAGCCGATCGGGGCCTGGTTGGCGAGGATCTGCAGATAATGATCAGTAATCCGGCTCAGCAGCGAGCGTGGCGGGACATCCGACAGGCGCTTGATTTCACCTTCTCCGCGGCACTCCTTGCCTAGTTCGGCGCCCAGGAACTGCACCGCCGGGTCTTCGATCCCGACCGAGAAATCAAGCAGCACGCTGTAGGGGCCGAAATCGTCGAGGTTTGCTGGATCGAGGTCCTCGATCGAGGGGAAGTTGCGATTGTCGAGCAGGCCCGCCCAGAAATTATAGGCGCGCACCTGCATGCGGCGCTCGTCCTGCCCGATTGACGCCGGGGGAAGATCGCGACCGGCATCATCCTCGGTAACGTCATAGTCCTGCGCATCATTCGATACGTCGGAGGAATCAAAATTGCCGCGCAGAGTGTCCATGACCCCATTTGCCCCTTGCGTAATGGTTACACTCTGCCTTGTGACGCAGCATGGTAAACTTAGTGTTAAACTCACCCGAAAAGTTGCACCTGGTGCGATGCGGGCGTGCAGCTTGGCCGGCGTGACGTCACGGCGGACTGGCGCAGGTCATGGCCTAGCTGTCGGGGAAAAGTTCCATCGTACGCGGATCCAGCACCCCTGCGTGACGACGCAGCGCAGCGCGCGCGAGCCGTTCGATCTCGACCTTGCGGCGTGCGGCATTGAGAGGTTGCAGGGGGGCTGGACGCAGTATCTCGGCATCGTAGCCATCGGCCACGATTACTCCGCAGACATCCGGTCGAAAATCTTCCTGCTCGAGCGGCGCGCGATCGATATGCGGGGGCAGGCCCCAATAGAAGCGGTCGCAGAAGTCGAGGTAATCAGTCCACTTGCCGTCACCGAGCAGGTCGGCCCGGGCAACCTTGATTTCGACGATGACGATATGTCCCTTGGCGTCCACACCCATCAGATCGGCGCGGCGACCGTTCCGCAGCGGCATTTCGGGCAGGCACCAGATGTCATTGCGTGCGAACAGCCGGCCCACACCGCGTGCAACTGCAAGTGCGTCTATCACGCCATTCCTCTGCTGGGCGTCCGATTCCTTCACTCGCGCACGATGGAACAGAGCGCGAACATGGTCAAGTCTCGTTTGGCTTGTGCGGTTATTGTTCGGGGCAGAGCGAAAGTAGCGCGTGCCGTGCAGCGTGGAATTCGCGCCACAGGGCAAGAGCGGGCGCTGTTGGCTCCTGCCCACGCGCGTGGATGGCTCGCAATGCGGCGAGGCCAGGTCTCAGCACGGCGTCGATGTCTTCAATTCCCCGCTGCGCCAGATCCAGGGCGGCACCACCCGTTTCGACGATACGCTTCGGGAAACTGGCGATCTGTCCATCGAATGGTTCTTTTGCCAAAGCGGCAAAGTGCCCAATTTCCCGCGCCTGGGCGTGCAACGCCGTCCAACGCGCCTCAAGCGGCGGGGCGCTCGCGCTGCGCCGAGATTGCGCAGCGCGGCGCATGGCTCGAATCTGGTCAGGATGTTCCAGCGCGGACATAAGCGGTGGCTAACGCGGCAATCCTTGCCAAAACGCTAAGGTTACTACCGAGACAGGCCGATCAAATGGCGGCGAATTTTCATGTGGCCCCGGGCGCAGCGCTTTGCTAAGCGCCCGCAGCCCGCCGCAATGGCGACATGCACCCGTAGCTCAGCTGGATAGAGCGCTGCCCTCCGAAGGCAGAGGCCACAGGTTCGAATCCTGTCGGGTGCGCCAAATGCGCGCTTCGCCTAGCGCCAGCCGTCCCTCAAGAATTTCAGCGCGCAACCAGCAAGCATCGCTGTACCGCGAGGCAGGGCGTTCTCATCCACCATCATCCGGGGTGAATGGATGGCGCAACATTGCCGCCAATCCTCGCCTTCACCCGCGACTCCGAGGAAGAACATTGCGCCAGGAACTTGTTCAAGCACATAGGAGAAATCCTCTGCCCCCATGATCGGCTCGCCCAGGTCGCGCCAGCCGCCCTCACCCCCAATGCCAATCGCCACCTGCCGGCCCAGATCGACTGCGCGCGGATCGCAGATAGTTACCGGAAAGCCCTCGCTGATCGCGCAGCTTGCTTCGACGCCATGCGCTGCCGCTGTCGCAGCCGCCGTCTCCTCAATTAGCTGATGCGCTTTAGCCCGATGGTGAGGTGAGAGAGTGCGAATAGTTCCGCTCAATTTCACATCGTCGGGGATCACATTGTAGGCCGTGCCGGCGTGGATCTGGGTCACAGTTACAACAACAGCGCTGCCGGCATTGAAACGCCGAGTGACCATGGCCTGGATCGCCCCGACGATCGCTGCCGCTGCAGGGACTGGGTCGGCGCAATCGTGCGGCATGGAAGCATGACCGCCGCGGCCCTTCACCGTGATATCGAATTGGTCAGCTGCGGCCATCAGCGGCCCTGCGCGACCGGCCAGTACGCCGAAAGGCGCATTGGGCATGATGTGGAGAGCGAAGGCGGCATCGGGCCTGGGATCGAGCAGGCCGTCATCGATCATGTGGCGCGCGCCGTGGAATCCCTCTTCGCCCGGCTGGAACATGAAATCGACCGTTCCGGCAATCTCGTCGCGGCGCGCACACAGCAATCGCGCCGCCCCGGCGAGCATGGCAGTGTGCGTGTCATGCCCGCAGGCGTGCATTCGGCCAGCGATAGTCGACGCAAAGTCGAGCCCGGTCTTCTCGTCCAGCGGGAGTGCGTCCATATCGCCGCGCAGCAGGACTCGGCGTCCGGGCTCAGCACCTTCGAGCGTGGCGATGGCACCTGTACAGCTCGTCCCCTCGCGCCATTCCAGCGGCAAGTCGGCCAGCGCCGCACGGACCTTGGCCAGAGTCTTGGGCGTTTCGAGCCCCAATTCCGGTTCGGCATGGATGGCGCGCCGAAGCGAGACGATATCAGGGGCGAGGCCCCGGGCGGTCTGTAGTAATTCTTCAGTCAGCATGGAGCGGTGCTAGCGCAGTTTGCCATGCGCTGCCCAGCAGATTTACCTTTGCAGGATGTCTCGGACATGGGCGGGCAGAAAATCCTAGTGAACAATCATGGTTTGCGGGTAGGATAGAAACCAATGTCAGGAACGGTACATGAATTTGCGCGCGACAGGCGCGGTGCGGTTGGGGCGCCCGGCGGCGATGCCATGCCCGAGGTTGCGCCTGCGGCACAGGTCGGCGTGATCTATAATCCACGCAGCCACCGCAATCGCGGGCGCGACCTTTTGAGCGACATGGCGCCACATATCCATCTCGCCCAGCCGGGCAAGAAGGCGCAATTGCCAGCCGCGCTTGAACGGTTCAAGGATCGCGGGATCGAGCTGCTCGTCGTCAACGGCGGCGATGGGACGGTGCGAGACGTACTCACCGCCGGCCACGACATTTTTGGCGATGATTGGCCGGTGGTGGCGATCCTGCCTAAGGGCAAGACCAATGCATTGGCGGTGGATCTGGAGGCGCCGGGCGATTGGTCCTTGCAAGGCGCGATCGATGCTTTCCGCAATGGACGCCGGATCAGGCGTCGCCCCATCCTTATTGCCCCGCAAGATGACTTCGCACAGCCGATGATGGGCTTTATCCTTGGTGCAGGCGCATTCACGACGGGCATTGCTGCAGGGCAGGATGCGCACCGGTTCGGGGCGTTCAACAGCCTTGCAGTGGCGGTTACCACTCTGTGGGGTGTAATCCAGTCGCTGCTGGGGACTGATCGCAATCCCTGGCGGCGCGGCGTCGAGATGGAGCTGCTACTCGGTGAGAGCGGTGCTCCGATGGAGCACAGCGGGCAAGGTGACCCGGGAAGGCGGCAGATCCTGATAGCTTCGACGCTTGAGCGCTTCCCGGCGGGCCTCAAGCCGTTCGGCTCGCTCAAGAAGGGACTCAAGCTCGCGGTGATGGATCGACCGGTTCGCCATATCTTGCTGCTCCTGCCGTTGATCCTTGCGGGGTGGTCGCCGTCGATGCTGCGGCGCAAGGGTCTGCACCAGGTCAGTGTGCCGTGGTTCGACCTAAGCCTAGGCGACCGGTTCATTGTCGATGGCGAAGCATATCCCGCTGGCCGCTACCGGATCGAACAGGGGCCGGAACTCGAATTTGTCGCGCCCTGATGGAGCGGCTTGATCGACGCGTCCTCGCCTCGCTCTATACGCCGGTACAGTCGGCGATTAGCGAGTTCGCTGAACAGCTGGCGCAGGAAAGCGGCGCATTGGCGGTATTGTTCTATGGATCGAACCTTCGAACCGGATCGCTCGACGGCGTGCTCGACTATTACGTGCTGCTGCCGGGGCCGCAGAAGGAGCGGATTTGGCCTCGCGTGAGCTATCGCGAATGGGAATACGGCGGGCAAACCTTGCGCGCCAAGATTGCTACGATGTCGCTCGCCAAGTTCGCCGAGGCCGCCGAAGGCAAGCTGCTCGACACGACGATCTGGGCACGCTTCGTGCAGCCCAGCGCCTTGGTGTGGCAGCGTGACGATGGTGCAGGATCGACCGTTGCTGCGGCAGTGGGCGGTGCGGCCAAAACGGCGGCGCGGCTGGCAGCTGCGCTAGGCCCAAGTCGGGGCCCACCCGATGAATATTGGCGGGCGCTGTTTCGCGCGACCTATCAGGCTGAATTCAGGGTCGAGAAGGCGGGGCGCGAAGATTCGATCCTGAGCGCCAACGCCATGCATTTTGATGGGCTGCTGCCGATCGCGCTCGAAGCGCAGGGGATTGCCTCGGGGCAGGATGGGTCCACGATTGCGCCGCGCCTGGATTCGACGGCACGCGATCATGTCTTGCGCTGGTGGGCTAAACGGCGGCGTGCTGGAAAGCTGCTCAACGTCGCCCGCCTGCTCAAGGCCAGCACGACGTTTGATGGTGCGGCGCGCTATGCGGCCTGGAAGATCGAACGACACACCGGCGTCTCGGTTGAGCTTACTCCCTGGCGCGAACGCCATCCGGTGCTGGCGGCTCCGGGGGTATTGATGGTCGTGTGGCGCGAGAAGCGGCGGCGCGCTGGCTAGCGCGGAAACCGGGTCCAATCAGAAATATTTCATCTCGATCGCGATCGATTCAACGCCATTGCCTACCGAAAAGGCTGTTTTGGTGTAACTGGGTTTGCCCAGGTTGAAGAGATTGATCGACGGATTATTCGACATCCCACCGCCGTCTTCGCGCAAATCGGTCTTGCCGTTGCCGTTCTTGTCATGACGCACAGCAATTCCGTAGGTGCCACTTTCGGGTAGCGGCATGCACATCACCATCGTTCCAGCGCGCGCGGGGGTTTCGATCCGATAGATCCACCTGCCCTTTTCGAGCCAGTCCTGCTTGGTACCGCGGTAGCTCTGGACGCGTACCAAGCCCGAACTACCATCCACTCCGCGCACGGTCACGCGCACTGCCGGCCCCGCCCCAGGCGCGCACCTGCTCATGTCGTTGGAGATCTTTTGACGATAGATGTCCTGCGCACCTGCCGGCAGGGCAAGTGCCAAGGCGCCCAAGCCAATGGCCGCTGAAATCCATCCCACGGTTGCAATTGCCTTCATGACGAGCGCAAATAATCCTTCCTATGTCGCAGGCAATGCAAGACTTCCTGCGCGTCTGCCGTGCCCAATGCAATCTGGGGGCTGAATTGCCGCTGAATTGCCTGAATTGGTGCAGTTAATCCAGGGCGAACCGCTTTCCATTGGGAAAGGCTGCATTCCGGCATTGTCCACTGGGGAAAAGGTGGAACGCTCGCTTGTAGCACGGACTCGCGAATCCTAGTGCGGTTAGACAGGCGCCCATCCAACGAACAGGTTTGTCGATCCGGCCATGGCGACACCACTGATTTCACCCTCGATCCTTTCGGCCGATTTTGCCCGGCTGGGCGAAGAGGTGCGCGCCGTCGACCAGGCGGGCGCGGACTGGATCCATGTCGATGTGATGGACGGCCATTTCGTGCCCAATATCACGATCGGCCCGATGGTGGTGAAGGCGCTGCGCCCGCATAGCGACAAGGTGTTCGATGTCCATCTGATGATCTCTCCGGTCGATTGCTACCTTGAGGAATTTGCGGCAGCCGGTGCGGATATCATCACGTTCCACCCGGAAGCCGGGCCGCATGCCCACCGCACGGTGCAGGCAATCAAGGCGCTGGGCTGCAAAGCGGGGGTTTCGCTGAATCCCGGCACGCCGGCCAAGATGCTCGACTATCTCTATGAGGAGATCGACCTGGTGCTGGTGATGAGCGTCAATCCCGGTTTTGGCGGGCAGAGCTTCATCTACAGCCAGCTCAAGAAGATCGAGGCGATCCGCGGCCAGATCGACAAGCGCGGGCTGGAAGTACACCTTGAGGTCGATGGCGGGGTCAATGCGGAAACCGCCCGTTTGTGCGTGGAGGCGGGGGCTGATGTGCTGGTCGCTGGCTCGGCAACATTCAAAGGTGGGCCGGAACAATATGCTGCGAACATCGCTGCGCTGAAGGGCGCCGCATGATGGAGACTCTGTTCGGCCATGTGACCGAGGACAAGGATGTTCCGGGCAGCGGGGATGAGGCCGAGGCGGCAGAACTCTCTGCCTTCCCGCTCCGCCAGCGGGATGACCAGCCGGTTTCAGATGCCGGTGAGGCCCTGGCGCATAAGACCCCAGTTGCTCCGTCGCGCGCATTGGTTCTGAGCGACTTTGTCCTGCCTTCGGTTGGCGCGGGAGAGAAGCTGATTCGGCTCGCCTACCGCATGGGTTTTTCCGGCTCGACGCTGACGGCACCGTTCCGCAAGCCGCTGAGCGCGCGTCTGCTGGCAACCGTCGAAAGCCCTTTGGCAGGAGATCGTGCGGCCGGAATGGCGCTCCGCGCAGGGCATTTCCTGGTCCACGGGATCAAGGCGCCCATTGCCCAGATGGAATTCGCCTCGTCCTCGCGCCTTACCCCGCCGTTCGAGCGGGTGGTCCATGGGTTCAGCTGGTTGCGCGACCTTTACGCCAGCGCCCCGCGCGAGCAGTGTGTGAGCACGGCAGAGCGGATTTGCGCGGCTTGGCTTGATGCAAATCCCGAGCCAGGCAAATGTGCCGCTTGGAGGGTCGAGCACGTCGGACAGCGGTTGCTGGCCTGGCTGGTTCATGCACCGCTGGTGCTTTCGGGGCAGGATCCCCAGGTCAAGAAGCGCATGCTGCGAGCGGTCGAGCAGACCGCGAGGTGGCTCGACCGCAGGGCCGCTCGGGCTGAAGACCAGCTTGGTGCGGTGGCAGGCTGGACAGCGGTTACAGCGGCGGGGCTGCTGATGACCGATGGTAAGCCACGCCGGCTTTATGGCGAGGCAGGGCTTATCCGCGCATTTGGCGATTTGGTCGCCGAAGACGGTGGCCTGTTGTCGCGTAGCCCATTGGCGCAGATGGATACCATCGCCCTGCTCATCGATCTAAGAGCCTGCTATTCAGCGGCCGGTCGCGAGATGCCTGCGGCGCTGAGGGTCATGCTCGAACTGCTGGTGCCACCGCTCCTGGCGCTTCGCCATGGCGATGGCGGGTTGGGCAGCTGGCAGGGCAGTGCGGCGACCAGTGCCGATCGCGTTGCAGCACTGATCGAGGCGAGTGGGGTGCGCACCCGTCCGCTCAAGGACGTGCGCGACTGGGGATTCCAGCGGCTTGCGGGCGGTAAGACAGTGGTCCTGCTCGACGCGGCACCCCCGCCCAAGCCGCGCCATGCACGCTTTGGCTGCGCTTCGACCCTCGCCATGGAAATGTCCGAAGGCAATCATCGGATTATCGTCAATTGCGGCGGGGCTGCGCTGGCTGGCGGGCAGGTGCCCAGCCGGATCGAGCAAGGCTTGCGGGCAACGGCGGCCCATTCAACCCTGGTGCTCGACAATACCAATTCCACCGCCGTGTTGATCAACGGCCAGTTGGGCAAGGGCGTCGAACAGGTCGAGGTTGAGCGACGCGCGATCCGCAGCAAAGGCAGCGAAGCCGCGCGGGTCGAGGCGAGCCATGATGGCTACGCCTCGCGTTTTGGACTGATCCACCGGCGAATTTTGATCCTGCGCGGCGACGGCGAGGAACTGCGCGGCGAAGATGTCCTATTGCCGAAGGGCCATAAGGGCAAGCGTGGCAAGGTGGACTTCGCGATCCGTTTCCACCTTGGTCCATCGGTTGAGGCGCGGCTGTCGGAAGACAAGGCCGGGGCCAGCCTGCTCCTGCCAAATGGCAGCCTGTGGCAATTCCGCATGGGTGCGGATGATAGCGGGGTCTGCCTCGCGCTTGAAGAGAGCCTGTGGGTCGACGGCGAAGGACGTCCGCATCCGATCCAGCAATTGGCGATCCAGGGAATGGCATCGCGCAGCGGGGGGCAATTCTCCTGGCTGCTCAAGAAGATGGGGTAAGTTTCAAGGTGAGTGACGTGACGATCGGGCGGGCGCTGCTTTCGGTGTCCGACAAGAATGGATTGGTCGAACTGGGTAAGGCGCTGGCTGCGCTTGGGGTCGAGCTGGTTTCGACCGGCGGCACCGCCAAGGCCTTGCGTGAGGCGGGGCTGGAGGTGCGCGATATCTCCGATCTCACCGGCTTCCCCGAAATGATGGACGGCCGGGTCAAGACGCTCCATCCCAAGGTGCACGGCGGCCTGCTCGCGGTGCGTGACGATCCGGCGCATGCCGCTGCCATGGCCGAGCATGAAATTGGCGCGATCGACCTCGTCGTAGTCAACCTTTACCCCTTCGAAGCGACCGTGATGCGCGGAGCCGAACGGCCCGAGATCATCGAGAATATCGACATCGGCGGCCCCAGCATGGTCCGCTCCTCGGCCAAGAATCATGCCTATGTCACGATTGTCACCGATCCGGGTGATTACGATGCTCTGCTGGCCGAGCTCGAAAGCGGGAATGGCGCGACTTCGCTCGACTTCCGCAAGAAGATGGCGGCTAAGGCATTTGCTGCCACGGCCGCCTATGACTCCATGATCAGCCAGTGGTTTGCTTTTGCCGATCAGCAACAATTGTTCCCCGATATGCTGGCGATCAATGGCAAGGCGCCGGTTGTCCTGCGCTATGGCGAAAACCCTCACCAGCAGGCTGCGCTTTACACGCCGGCGGGCCCACATGGGCGCGGGATTGCTCAGGCGCAGCAGCTCCAGGGCAAGGAACTCAG
>SBHJ01000228.1 GCA_006226465.1 Alphaproteobacteria bacterium
ATCACGTCCCCTACCGAGGGCACTACGCGCGATGTGCTTGAACGATCGGTGGCGGTCGAAGGCATCCCCTTCACCTTTGTTGATACCGCCGGTCTGCGCGAATCGGGTTCCGATGAAATTGAAGCGATCGGGATTGAGCGCGCCAGAGGGGAACTGAAACGTGCCGATCTGGTTCTCTGGCTTGGTCCTGAATACGAGGGACCAGAGGGATGCTGGGAGATCGAAGCCCAGATCGATAATCAGGCGCATATGGTTAAAGTTGCGCCCCATCTGCGCGTTTCGGCCCGGAGCGGTGAGAATATCGATTTGCTGAAGCGCCAGATTGTCGAACTGGCGCGTTCGACCATGCCAAGGCCGGGCGAAGCGGCGCTCAATGTGCGCCAGCATTCACTATTGAGCGAGGGGGCGCGGGAGCTGGCTGAAGTTAGCGGGCTTTCGGACCCCTTGCTGATGGCCGAGCATTTGCGCCGTGCGCGGATTGCCTTCGATCGGCTGATTGGGCGCGCCACGACCGAGGATATGCTCGATGCGCTGTTCGGGCGCTTCTGTATCGGGAAGTGAGATGAGTCAGTCGATGTTCCACGTGGAACATTGAGGTTTTGACGCGACCGATGGGCCCCACTATTGGGCGCGACATGCGCGAATTCGATATTCTGGTTGTCGGGGGTGGACACGCCGGTGTTGAGGCGGCCTGCGGTGCCGCCCGGCTGGGTGCGCGCGTAGGACTGGTTAGTTTCGATCTCGATGCAATCGGCGCGATGAGCTGCAACCCTGCGATCGGCGGCCTGGGGAAGGGCCATCTGGTGCGCGAAGTCGATGCGCTTGATGGCGTGATTGGCCGCGCCTCCGATGCCGGTGCAATCCATTATCGCATGCTCAATCGTTCCAAGGGAAGCGCGGTGTGGGGACCGCGCGTCCAGGCGGATCGTGTATTGTTCAAGGCAGCGGTCCAGAAAACGGTTCGCGCCCAGCCTGGCCTTGAGTTGATCGAAGGTGAAGTTGCCGCGCTTTCATTGGCTGGCGGACGCGTTTCAGGCATCGAACTGGCCGATGGCAGTGCCATTTCTGCGCGAGCGGTTATCCTGTGCACTGGCACATTTCTTGGTGGCAGGCTTTTTCGTGGGGAAGAGCGCTTTGAAGGCGGGCGGATTGGCGAGAATGCGGCCTTGCGGCTGGCTCAGCAACTGCGTGGAGCCGATTTGCCGATGGCGCGGCTCAAGACGGGCACGCCACCGCGGCTTGACGGGCGCACAATCGATTGGGTCTCTCTCGAGGAACAGCCCTCGGACAGCGAAGGGTGGCTTATGTCGCCGCTCACGAGAAATCGCGCCAATCCTCAGGTCTTTTGCGCGATAACTCGCACAACCGAGGCTGCGCATGACGCCATTCGCGCCAATCTGCATCGATCCCCGCTGTTCTCGGGTGCAATCGATGCAATCGGGCCGCGTTATTGCCCCTCGATCGAGGACAAGATCCACCGTTTCGGTGATCGCGATGGTCACCAGGTTTTTCTCGAGCCCGAGGGACTCTCGACACATCTGGTCTATCCCAATGGGATCAGCACCTCGCTTCCCACCGATGTTCAATTGTCGATGCTGCACGCCATGCCGGGGTTGGAGCGGGTCGAGATGGTGGTGCCTGGTTATGCCGTGGAGTACGACCACATCGACCCGCGGGCCTTGACGCCCGATTTGCAATTGCGAGCAATTCCAGGAATTTATTGCGCTGGCCAGATCAATGGCACAACGGGTTACGAAGAAGCGGCGGCGCAAGGCCTGGTCGCCGGCCTCCATGCAGCAGCTGCGGTATTGGGGTGCGCGGCTCCATCGCTCGACCGCGCCAATTCCTACATCGCGGTGATGGTCGATGATCTGACCTTGCAGGGAGTGAGCGAGCCATATCGCATGCTTACCGCGCGGGCCGAATATCGCCTGCGGTTGCGCGCCAACAACGCCTCGACCCGGCTCACCCCGCTGGGTCTTGAGGCTGGCTGCATTGGGCCGGAGCGAGCCGAATGGTTTGCACGGCGCGAAGAGCGACGCGGGAAACTCGATTCGATCTTCGATACGCTCATTTCGGCCCGAGAAGTCGCCGATGCCCGGTTACCGGCGCGTCGCGATGCCGGTAACAAGCCGGCGCGCGAGTGGTTGCGGCACGAAGGGATTGGTCTCGTCGAACTGGCACCTTGGCTGGGCCATGGGTTCGATCACGATGATCCGCTCTCCGAAGAGATGGCCGAGGATGCGGCCTATGCACCTTATCTTGCACGGCAGGATGCTGAACTGCGCGATCTTCGCGCGGCCGAGGGTCTTCTTCTGGGCGGGGACTTCCCATTTGGCGAAGTACCCGGACTTTCCAATGAGATGATCGAGCGCCTCTGTGCGGCGCAGCCAACCTCGCTTGCTGCGGCGGGGCGGATCGCGGGAATAACGCCCGCAGCGTTATCGGCACTGCTCGTCCATGCCCGTCGCCGGCAGAATGCAGCGTGATTACGGACGAGAGGGGCGCGCGCGAATATGTCGCTGGGTTGGCCGATGCAGAGGCAGTCGAGCGGCTTGAGTTGCTGATCCGCGAATTGATCGGGGAAAACCGCAAACAGAACCTGATTTCGCATTCGTCGGAGCAGAATGTCTGGCGGCGACATATTGCCGACAGCGCGCAATTGTTGCGATTTGTTCCACGTGGAACACCCGGACGCTGGATCGACCTGGGGACCGGAGCGGGATTTCCAGGCCTTGTTATCGCTACGCTCTGTCCACAAATACCTGTGATTCTTGTCGAATCGCGAATTCGTCGCGTCGAGTGGCTGACGCGCATGGTGGAAATTCTTGGCCTCGCCAATTGCAGGGTTGAGGGGAAACGACTGGAATTGGTTGAGCCCTTCGAGGCGCGTGTCATTTCGGCACGCGCCTTTGCTCCATTGCCAAAACTCCTGCGCTTATCCGCACCATTTTCCACAAGCGCGACCGCCTATTTGTTGCCCAAGGGGCGCTCAGCAGCGCAGGAACTAGCGGAAATGCCAACCAAGATTCGGGCGGTGTTTCACGTGGAACAATCATTGACCGATTCCGATGCAGGGATCATCGTACGAATACCGTCTGCCACTGGAGGTGTACCAAGCCCATGATCACGATCGCGATAGCGAACCAGAAGGGCGGCGTGGGCAAGACCACCACCGCGATCAATATCGCCACGGCCATGGCCGCCACCGGTTGGCGCACACTGCTTCTCGATCTGGATCCGCAGGGCAATGCCTCCACCGGCATGGGGGTGCGAAGCGAGGCACGGGGGTTGTCCAGCTACGACCTGCTGGTGGACGAGGTTCCACTGAGCGAAACCATTGTTTCGACATCGATTCCCGGGCTCGATCTGGTCCCGGCAACGGTCGACTTGAGTGGCGCGGAAGTGGAATTGGTGTCGGTTGAACAGCGCACAGCGAGGCTGTCGCGGGCGCTACAGGGGCACCGAGGACATGATATCTGCTTCATCGATTGCCCGCCGTCGCTGGGATTGCTGACGCTCAACGCCCTTTCGGCGGCGGATACGTTGCTGGTGCCGCTGCAATGCGAATTCTTTGCCCTGGAAGGGCTCAGCCAGCTGCTACAGACCGTCGAACGAGTGCAACAGAACCTCAACCCGGGGCTCGGCATTGTCGGTGTGGCATTGACCATGTTCGACCGTCGCAATCGCCTGACCGATCAGGTTGCCGATGACGTGCGCGAATGCCTGGGTAACCTTGTTTTTCAAACGGTTATACCGCGCAATGTGCGCCTGTCCGAGGCGCCGAGCCATGGCTTGCCGGCCTTGGTTTACGACCATTCCTGCCCCGGAAGCCGCGCCTACATCGCTCTTGCGCGCGAGTTGATCGGGCGTCTTCCGCAAGAAAGGAAAGCTGCATGAGCGATCCGACCGATCCAATCGTATTCTCGGTTCCGCAGCGCAGTGCCGCCGACCGCAAGAAGAAGCTGGGCCGGGGTCTTGGCGCATTGCTCGGCGAAACCCGGCGCGAGGAGCCCCTGGTTCGGCGCGAGATTACCGGCGTTTCGGATAGTACGGTGGAGTCTGCTGGTGGAGAGGGCTCGATGCTGGCTTCGCTGGCGGTGGCTGCAATCGATCCGATGCCCGGCCAGCCGCGCAAGCGGTTTGACGAAGATGCGCTGGCCGAACTCGCCGCTTCGATTGCGGCACGCGGGGTGATCCAGCCGGTCGTGGTGCGTCCCAAGGGCAGCGGGCGTTACCAGTTGGTTGCAGGGGAGCGCCGCTGGCGCGCCGCGCAAAGGGCACAACTCCATGAAATACCTGCATTAATTCGCGATCTTGATGATCGTGAGGTAATGGCCTTGGCGTTGATCGAGAATATCCAGCGCGAAGATCTTAATCCGGTCGAGGAGGCCCGCGCCTATCATCGCCTGTCCGAAGAAGAAGGTATGACCCAGGCCGAGATTGCGCAATTGGTCGACAAATCGCGCAGCCATGTCGCGAACCTGCTTCGCTTGCTCAATCTGCCTGCCGGTGTGCTCGACCTGGTCGAGGAGGGCGGCCTTTCGATGGGTCATGCTCGCGCCTTGATCGGATACGATCAGGCCGATTCGCTTGCACGTCGCGCGGTAAGTGAAAATCTTTCGGTGCGCGAAATCGAACGACTGGTGCGAGAGGCGAGTGACGAACCCACCGGGCGGCGCCCTACTCCATCAAGGCGGGAAAAGGGCGAGACAGCCCGGGACGCCGATATCGCCGCAGTTCAGACTCATCTCGAGCAATTCCTGGGCATGCCGGTGCGAATCAAGACCGATGCTGATCCTCGTTCGGGCGCAGTCACAATCCGTTATCGCAACCTCGACCAGCTCGACCTGGTCTGCCAGCGGCTAACCGGCGGCGATATCTGATCGATAATGTCAGGTAATGATTTGAATTAGATAAATAATTCAATGACCCGCGATGCAAGGCATCCTGCCCAAGTTGCGTGGCGCAACTTTGCCTCCGCGCGTCAGCTACCCTTGATCGGCTGAATTTTGCCCGACGGCGGAGCGGGAGCATCGATAATTTCTTTCTCGATCACGCGCTCACGAATAACTTCCGGTTCCTCCACCCATTCTTCGCGGACACTCTCGCGCACAACAACGCGTTGGGGAATCTCCTCACGAATTTCGATCATCGTCATTGGCTGCGAACAGGCGCACCCGGCCGCATACATTGGCGCATAGCCGTAGGCCGGTCCCGGCATGTAGCCATACTGATGGGCTGGAATGGTGCGTGCCGCGACATGCGGCACGGGATAGCTCGTACTGCGCATGTAACGGTCGAGCGCGGCGTCGCAATCATAGCGATAGCGGTAGTCGTCGCTGTCATCGCCGCCAATTGCGCTGCCAAGAGCATATCCGGCCAGTCCGCCGACGCCAGCCCCTACGACTGTGCCGAGTAGGCGCTCGCTGTCCCACGCGCGATTGCCGATCACACCGCCGCCAATCGCCCCCAGCAATGCACCGATAATGCCGCCTTTGCGATCATCCTTGTCGTCGAGGTCGCGAGTGCGGGCACGACATTCCTGCAACCAACTTTCGCGATCGAACCGCACTGGATAGGAATAGGCCGCTGGATAGGCGCCGTAGGCCTCGTTTGATTGGCCGTGAACCATCTTGTGGCCGTGATGTGGTCCAGGCTCGCCTTCGACATGGCGTTCGATCCACCTAGTGCGGGTGATCGTCTCGACGCCGTCTTCGCCCCTGGTTGCTGCTGGAGTGACGTACTCGCTTGGCAAGGTGGCATATTCGGCGGGAATGTCGTTCGCGATCGCTGCGGCATCATCCTGTGCATAGGCAGCCGAAGCGGAAAGCGCGACGAGTGTGATGGCGGTGGTGGCCAGGATCCGGGTCGTCTGCATGTCTATCCCCCTGCGCAAGGTGATTCTCGCGGGTCATCCAGCCCTGTTTAGCAATTGGTAACCGTTCAGCCATGCGCGTGTGCGGAATGTCCCGTTTCGGGGCGGGCCGCGGCGCAAGCCGTCAAATTCAAACGCGAGTCGGCCTGGCTAGATTCGTTCGGCGACCAGCGCGGCTAACCGCTCGATACCCTCGGCATCGTCGAGCGTGAAACGCGCTGGAAGGGGGCTGTCGAGATCGATCACGGCTATGACCCTGCCCTGGCGCAGAACCGGCACAACCAGCTCCGATCGGCTGGCAGCATCGCAGGCAATGTGACCGGGAAAGGCGTGAACATCGACCACCAACTGGGTCTCTCCGGTTGTAGCGGCGGTACCGCAAACCCCGCGCCCCAGCGGGATACGGATGCAAGCGGGTCGGCCGATGAACGGGCCAAGCACCAGCTCGGCACCCTCACTGCCTTCCAGCACGCGGTAGAAGCCAGCCCAGTTGAGATCGGGTACGAACTCGCCGATCAGCGCGGCCAGATTGGCCATATTGGCGACCACATCGGGTTCGCCGGAGGTCAACGCCTCCGCCGCATCGCAGAGCTGGCGATAACGTTCGGCAGGTTCCAAGTCCGGATCGGGCGCAAAGTCATACATGAACTGCGATCTAATATGCGTGGCGGCATCCGCAAGTGGATTGCCGCAGGTTGATCAGTGCCCTATTCCATTTGCCATGAGCACCTGGAAGAAAATTCTCATCGCCCTCTTGGTTGTTTTTCTGGTCCTCGCAGGAGTGGGCTGGTGGCTGACTCGGGGCAATCCTGCAGAGCTGACGCTTGATGACGTATCGGGCACCGATCCGATCCTGCAGGACCCCAATCCCGAGATGGTTCCTACCGTCGCGATTTCCGAGCCGGTTGGTTGGGAAAAGGGTGAAGTTCCCGCTGCGGCCGAGGGGCTCGCTGTTTCTCGGTTTGCGGAAGGTCTGGAGCACCCCCGGATCCTTTATACCTTGCCCAATGGCGATGTGCTCGCGGTGCTGACTCGCGGCCCTGCCTTTGGTGACGGGATCGAGGACCAGATCACCGAATTTTTCATGTCCAGGGCGGGTTCTGCCGGAAAATCGCCAAACCGAATCATGTTGCTGCGCGATACCGATGGCGATGGTGCGGCCGATGTCGAGAAGGTGCTCTTGGAAAGCGGTCTGGATTCGCCATCTGGGATGGGATGGCATGACGGCACGCTTTATGTCGCCAATCACGATGCGCTGCTGGCTTTTCCTTACCCCCTGGGCAGCGACAAGGTGACGGGTAAGCCCGAAAAGTTGATGGACTTGCCTGCGGCGGGCAACCACTGGATGCGTAATCTGGTGCTGCATCCCGATGGAGACCGCATCTTCGTTGCAGTCGGCTCCGCTTCAAATATCGGCGAACGCGGGATCGAGGCCGAAGAAGGCCGGGCGATGATCTGGGAATACAATCTCAAGACCAAGCGGCCGCGCCCCTTTGCCATGGGCATGCGCAATCCCAACGGGCTCGATTTCAGCCCCTGGACCGGTGAACTATGGACCACCGTGAACGAGCGCGACATGCTTGGATCGGACCTGGTACCCGACTATCTCACCAATGTGCCTGTGGGGGCGCAATATGGCTGGCCCTGGGTCTATTGGCGCGACAATTTTGACCGGCGGGTCGACGCCCCGGTTCCGGCCTATCTCACCGAGTATGCCCGCAAGCCCGAATATGCCCTGGGTCCGCACGTCGCGGCGCTGGGAATGGCATTCACCCGCGGAGGCCATTTGATGGGCGAGAAATTTGCCAGCGGCGCCTTTATCGCGCGCCACGGTTCGTGGAACCGCAAGCCGCGATCGGGCTATGACGTGGTCTATGTCGCGTTTGACAAGAACGGTAATCCCCAGGGCAAACCCGTGCCTGTGCTGGGTGGCTTCCTGCGCGATGATGGCAAGACCAGGGGGCGGCCGACCTGGGTGGCCTGGGCAGGCGATGGTGCGCTGTTGGTAAGCGATGACACCGCCGGTATTATCTGGCGGGTCCGCGCGCCCGGCGCAAAGCCTGGAGCCGTGATCGAGCGGGTAACAAAGAAACGCCTCCCGCCGCGCCGCCAATTGACCGGCCAGGCCGCGAGCTTTGGCAAGGAAGATTATGCACGGACGGTGCCCGCGCAATAGCTGCGGCTAGGCCTGCATTCCCGCGCGTCCGGCCAGCTCGACGACAAATTGCCACGCCGACCTGCCCGAAAGCGGGCCGCGTTCGCGCGACCATGTCAGTGCATCCTCGTTTTCCCAGGCCAGACCCAGCGGCTTTGCATGCGCCGCGACGATCGCCAGATATTCGTCCTGGTTACAAGGGTGGAAGCCAAGCCTGAGCCCGAACCGGTCGGCCAGGGCGAGCGAATCGTCCATCCGGTCGCGTTCGTGCAATGGGCCGGATTGGTCACTTTCGTCGCGTGCCAGGATCGCGCGATGGTTCGAAGTGACGGCAAGGCGGACATTGGTCGGTCGGGGAGCAAGGCTGCCCTCGAGTGCGCTGCGCAAATGACGCAGCGCGGCGTCGTTGCCATGATCGAAGGCAAGATCGTCGAGAAACAGCACAAAATTGCGATCGAAATCGGATATCGCCGCAAACAGATCGGGAAGGGCGGGAAGTTCGGCGAGGTCAAGCTCGATGAGCGCCAATCGCCCGGGATAGTGCGCTTGCGCCTCCGCAACGCTGGCGCGCAGCAGTGCCGACTTGCCCATCCCGCGCGCGCCCCACAACAGCATGTCATGCGCCGCGTGCCCGCGGGCGTGCCGTACGACATTCTCGACCATCGCTTGTTTCTGGCGCTCAATCCCCTTGAGCCGATCGAGCGGCAAGGCCTCCAGGCGTTCAACGGTGCGGACGTGTCCGCCGTGCCAGAGGTATGCCGGGCATTGCCCCCAGTCGATGGCACTGGGAAGGCCGGGCGCCAGCCGTTCGAGTGCGTCTGCGATGCGCGCCAGTGGATCGGGTGCTTCGCTCATCGATTGTTCCTATCCGGCCAATTGCGCAGCGGACAACTCGTAAAGCGATGCCGCACCCGCCATGGCCGACGGCATGAGGCCACGCGCCTCGGGGACGATCCGGTCGAGGAAGAAGCGCACCGTTACAGGTTTGCTTGCCGCCAACTCGGGGGAGGCGCCATCGGCAACGGCGCGCGCCTGCTTCAGCAGTTGCCAACCGCTTACCGCCACGGCGAACATGGTGCAGAATGGCACGCTGCCGGCGAGCTTGTCATCAAGGCTCGCCTCGCTGCTCATCCATTGCGCCACGGCGCTGCAATCGCTTGCCAAGGCCGCCAGTTGCACTTCGTCCCTTGCATCGCGCGCAATCTCGGCGAGCAATTCCACCACCGCTTCGCCGCCCGCAAGGGCGAGTTTGCGGGTGACCAGGTCTGCCGCCTGGATGCCGTTGGTACCTTCATAGATCGGTGCAATCCTGGCGTCGCGCCAATGCTGCGACGCGCCGGTTTCCTCGATGAAACCCATCCCGCCGTGGATCTGGATGCCCAATCCTGCCACCTCTACCCCCGCATCGGTGCCCCAGGCCTTGAGCAGCGGCACAAGCACCTCCGCGCGTTGCCCAGCGGCCTCAACTCCAAGCGTGCCGCGATCGACCTGGCCGGCGCAGTAATAGAGCAAAGCGCGCGCACCCTCGGTCAGCGCCTTCATACGCAGCAGCATGCGCCGCACGTCCGGATGCTCGATGATCGCGACCGGGGTCCTGTCGGGCGATCCGGCGCGGGCCGACTGGATACGCTCCGCAGCAAAGGCGATCGCCTGTTGCGTGGCGCGCTCCGCGATTTGCACGCCCTGGTTGCCGACATTGATCCGTGCATTGTTCATCATGGTGAACATGGCGACGAGCCCGCGATTGGGCGCACCGACCAGCTCACCCACGCATTCGCCATTATCACCATAGGACATGACGCAGGTGGGCGAGGCGTTGATACCCAACTTGTGCTCGAGGCTCACGCATCTAAGGTCGTTGCGGGGTCCGATCGCGCCATCGTCCGCAACATGGTATTTGGGGACGATAAAGAGCGAGATACCGCGCGTGCCTTCAGGCGCGTCGGGCAGGCGTGCCAGCACCAAGTGAATGATGTTACCTGAAAGCTCGTGCTCGCCCCAGGTAATAAAGATCTTCTGCCCCTGGATCAGGTATTTGCCGGCGTGCTCGCCCGCGTCGATCGGGGTGGCGATTGCGCGCAGTGCCCCCACATCGGAACCAGCAGCCGGCTCGGTCAGGTTCATAGTGCCCGACCACGCCCCACTGACCAGATTGGGTAGGTATTTTGCCTTTTGCGCCTCGGTGCCGTGGTGCTCGATCGCTTCGATCGCGCCGACGCTGAGCATGGGCAGCAGGTTGAAGGCCATATTGGCCGTACCGAGATTCTCGAGCACATTGCAGGCGAGGGTGAAAGGCAGGCCTTGCCCGCCGTGTTCGACCGGGCTGGCGATAGCGTTCCACCCTTGCTCGACATAGGCATTGTAGGCTCGTTCGAAACCATCGGGCAGCCGGACCACGCCATTTTCAAGCTTCGCACCCTCAAGGTCACCAATACGGTTGAGCGGGGCAAATTCCCCGGCAGCGAATTGCCCTACGCCTTCGACGATTGCCTGCACCAGATCGGGCTCGGCTGCCGCATAGCGCTCCGACTGGGCGAGCCCTTCAATTCCGGCGTTGACGCGGATTGCCAGCAACTGGTCTTGCGTAGCGGGTGTATAGGGAATCACGTCTTAGCTGTCCTCTCTCGCCGCAAAATGCTTGGCAGTGTGCGAATCCACCTATAGCGCGCTCGCATGTGCAGCAAGAACCTTACGGAACGGCTGGATCCCAACGCGACGGGGATCGCGCGTGCAGCGTCGATCCTGCGCGAAGGAGGCCTGGTCGCAGTGCCTACCGAAACGGTTTATGGCCTGGCTGCTCGGGCCGACAATGCCGAGGCCGTTGCGAAGATATTCTCTGCCAAGGGGCGGCCAGACTTCAATCCGCTGATAGTCCATGTGTGTGACGTCGAGATGGCGCAACGATTGGCGCAGTGGGATGAGCGAGCCGCTGCATTGGCGGCGCAATTCTGGCCCGGCCCGCTCACCATCGTCCTACCCGCGGCCGAAGGGACCAATATCGTACCGGCGATCATGGCTGGCCTGCCAACGATCGCCCTGCGCTGCCCGGCACATCGAGCGATGCATGCGCTGATCGAGCAGGCCGGGGTTCCGCTCGCCGCACCATCCGCCAACCGCAGCGGCTTTGTCAGCCCAACGAGCGCCGCGCATGTGCTGGAAACGCTCGAGGGGCGGATTGATGCTGTGGTGGACGATGGCCCGACCGAGCGCGGCCTGGAATCGACGATAGTTGCGCTGCGCGACTTTCGGGGCGCTGGCGGCTGGCAATTGTTGCGCCCCGGCCCGGTGACGCGCGAACAGCTGGTTGCGGTCTTGGGCAAGGACGATGCCGTCACGACGCAAGCGATTGAGGCCCCCGGGCAACTCGCCAGCCATTATGCTCCGGGTAAGCCAATGCGGCTGGGTGCGCGGCATGGCGAGCCAGATGAATTCCTGATCGGCTTTGGCAATATCACGGGGGACTGCACCTTATCGGCGTCGGGAAATCTCGAAGAGGCCGCGGCACGGCTTTACGATTGCCTCCACCAAGCGGCGGCTGATCGCTTGCCGCGGATTGCTGTCGCACCGGTGCCGTCCGTGGGTGTGGGCGTCGCAATTAACGATCGGCTGAAGCGAGCCGCCGGCTAGGCTTAGCTGGGACTGCCCGAGCCCTGCGGCAGCAACAATTGCATTTCGGCCCAGGTCCCACTTGCCTTTCTGCAGGCGATGCGATCGCCATTGCGGCAGTGCTTCAACAATTTTGTGTAGAGGCGATCGAGCTTTGCGTATTCCTTCTCACGCATGCGCAACTCCCGCTGGCGAGCTTCATCACGCAGGGAAATTCCGGCGTCTTCTGCTGCACCTTGTGTTTTGGCGCTCGGAGATTGAGGCGGATCGACGACAGGGGGGG
>SBHJ01000044.1 GCA_006226465.1 Alphaproteobacteria bacterium
CTGGCGTTGCGCACGATGTCGGACAATACCTCGCCCGCTTCGGCCAGATTGACGGTCGGCGCGGTGAGGCTAACAAAGGTGCCATCGGGGCCGACATCGAAGCCGATGCTTGCTCCGAGCGATTCGAGCGCAGCCGCAATTTCCTGAGCGTTGCGCGATGGTGTTCCCTTGTCCATCAGATTGCCTGCCAGGATCGCCATGCCCGCCTTGCCAGGAAAATCGGCGGATGAACCACCTGGAAAGGCAATCGTGACCGTCGCAATCGGCACATCGCCCGTCTGCGAAGTCACCAAGGGGATTCCGTTGGAGAGGCGCGCTTCGGCAAATGCGGGACGCACCACTTGCGGTGCAGCGGCGGCGGCGGGTGGTGACGCCCGTTCACCCTCTGGCTTAACAACCCGAGGCATTCCGGTGGCAGGTGGCACCGATCCATACGCGGGCTGTGGCACCGGATTGGCATAGGCCGCCGGATTGTCATCGCCGGCCACATAGGTCAGCGTTACCTTGCCATTCGGGCGCAACCAAGTTCGCGCTACGCGCTGGATATCTGCAGCGGTCACGCCGGAAATGGCGCTGAGCCGCTTGTCCGCCGCATCGGGGTCGCCGGTTGATACCAGCGCTTCACCCAGTTCGAATGCGCGACCTTGCGCCGTCTGGCGACTGTGGAGCGCGGATGCAAAGATTTCATTCTTGGCCTCGCGCAATTCGGCTTCGCTGACCCGTTCCTTGCGAACCCGTGCCAATTCGGCATCCAATATCTGGCTCGCCTCTGCCGGATTTGCACCGGGGCTGAGCACGGCAAAATTGGCGATATAGCCACCGTCCTCCGAAAGATCGTCAAAATGCACGGCCTGAACCGCCTTGCCTTTCCGCACCAACGCCGCATGCAACCGGCTGTTGTCGCCGCGCGAGAGGATTGCCGAAAGGACCTCGACTGTCGCCGCGTCGGGGTGGGTCAGTGCAGGCGCTTTCCAGATTCCGCCGACGACGGGAAGCGGCACATTGGGCGCCGTTGCATGGACCGCGCGCGGCTTCTTGCGCTTGGGCTCGGTTCCGGTAATCGCCAAGCTGACGGGGTTCGCGCGAGGCGGAATGTCGCCGAAATACTGGTCAACCAGAGAGCGCAAGCGCCCTATCTCGAAATTGCCCGCTACAATCAGCGTTGCCGTATCTGGGCCGTAGAATGCTTCATGAAACGCCCGTGCATCGTCCAGCGTGGCCGAATCGAGATCCTCGATGCTGCCGATGCCGGGGCGCCGTAGTGGCAGGACGTCAAACGCGTTCTCAGGGATCACGAACCGCTGTAACCGGCCATAAGGCGGCGCCAGAACACGCTGGCGCAGCTCTTCCTTCACGACCGAACGTTCTTTCTCGAACACTTCGCTATCAACCACCGGCAACGCCATGCGCTCGCGATGGGACCAGAGCATCGCCTCGAGATATTCAGCCGGAACCGTCTCGTAATAGTTGGTGCGATCCGACCCGGTCGAGGCGTTGCGCACACCGCCAACGTCCTCGGTCAGGCGGTTAATCATATTGTAGGGCATATTCTCGGTCTTGCGGCTCAGGATATGCTCGAACAGGTGCGCAAATCCGCTGCGCCCCTCGGGATCGTGCTTGGATCCGACTTCATACCACAGCGAAGTCGTCACATTGGCGGTGCTCGAATCGGGAATTGCGATCACCGTCAGGCCGTTATCGAGCACCCAGCGCGTGTATTCGATCCTGGGCGCCGAAAGCTCCTCCGTATCGCGCGCTTGTTCGTGATGATTGGCCAGCACCGGGCCCGAGACGAAAGCGGCTATGGCGCTGGAACCGGCCAGCAAGATCTTGCGGATCATGGAATTCCCCAGTCGATAGATTCAATGCGATCGTTAAAGCCTTTCGCTTCGCCTGCCTCAACCCCCACGGCCGGGTTTGCCTGCCAATGGTCCAGAATTATCGACGTGCTGCGTGGCTCAGTTGTTCGAGGAGCTTCAGCGCACGTCCACCCTCCTCGGTGGGAACAAAGGCATGGTCGTGATGGAAGGCAGCAACCAAGTTGCAGGCGATGCCGTTCTCTGCGAGTACGCCCGCCACCGCCGCGGTCAAGCCCACGCCTTCCAGCGCAGAATGCACCATCAGCGTGATGCGCGCCCAAGCTGGGCCGGTTTCACCAAGTTCACGGGCCACCGGTTCGGGGACAATGGCTGTGACCCCTTCGTCTTCGCGAAATGTGCCAATGGCCGCACCCAGCGCCTGGCCTGCGCTGTCGGGCGTGATCAGCATGAAGCAATAGCGCACCGGATCGAGCCGCGGCGCCATTTGCGCCAGCATCGCGTCCCGCTCCGATATTGCGCCGGTCACAATATATACTTGCTGAGATCGCTATTGCTCGCCAGTTCGGCCAACTTGTCGCGGACATAGCCGGCGTCAACGGTGACCGTTTCGCCTTCGTGATCTTCTGCTTCGAAGCTGATTTCCTCGAGCAGCTTTTCCATCACCGTCTGCAGGCGCCGCGCGCCGATATTTTCGACGCTTTCGTTCACCTGCGCCGCGATTCTGGCGACCTCGGCAATTGCATCGTCGCGAATGTCGAGCTCGACCTTCTCCGTACCCAGCAGCGCCTTGTATTGCTGGACGAGGTTTGCGCGGGTTTCGGACAGGATCCGGACGAAGTCCTCTTCGGTCAACGCGCGCAGTTCGACCCGGATCGGCAGGCGACCCTGCAATTCGGGCAGCATGTCAGACGGTTTGGCAATATGGAACGCGCCACTGGCGATGAACAGCACATGATCGGTCTTCATCGGTCCGTATTTGGTGCTGACCGTGGTGCCTTCGATCAGCGGCAGCAGATCGCGCTGCACACCTTCGCGGCTGACCGAGCCGCCGCGAACGTCCGAAACCGCAATCTTGTCGATCTCGTCGAGGAAGACGATGCCGTTGGTCTCGGCATTCTGCAGTGCGACGCGGGCGACGTCGTCCTGGTCCATCCGCTTCTCGGCCTCTTCTTCGACCAGCTTGTCCCACGCGTCAGGAACCTTGAGCTTGCGGCGCTTGGTCGGCTTCCTGCCCATCGCCTTGCCGAACATGTCGCTGAGGTCGATCATGCCAACATTGCCGCCCATCCCGCCCATATCGAACGGCATTTGCGGAGCTTCGACCACGTCGATTTCGACCTCGGTATCGTTCATCGCATTTTCGACGATTCGCTGCCGGAAGGCTTCGCGCGTCGCCTCACTGGCGTTGTCGCCCACCATTGCGGTAAGCAAGCGCTCCATCGCAGCCTGCGACGCAGCTTCGCGCACCGCTTCGCGGCGGCGGTCCTTCTCCAGCCGGATTGCCTCCTCGACCAAGTCGCGCGCGATCTGTTCGACATCGCGCCCGACATAGCCGACTTCGGTAAACTTGGTCGCCTCCACCTTTACGAAGGGCGCCTGGGCGAGCTTGGCGAGGCGGCGGCTGATCTCGGTTTTTCCGCATCCCGTGGGCCCGATCATCAATATGTTCTTGGGCGTGACCTCGTCGCGCAATTCAGGGCCAAGCTTCTGCCGCCGCCAGCGGTTGCGCAGCGCCACGGCCACGGCGCGCTTGGCATCCTTCTGGCCGATGATATGCTCGTCGAGCGCGGCAACGATCGCCTTGGGGGTGAGTGATTCTGTCATGGATCAGATCGTCTCAACCGTAACATTGCCATTGGTGAAAACGCAGATATCGGCCGCAACCTGCATCGCTTTGCGTGCGATCACTTCAGCGTCTTCCTCGTATTCAGCCAGCGCGCGGCCCGCTGCCAGGGCGTAGTTCCCGCCGGACCCAATCGCGGTAATCCCACCCTCAGGCTCAAGCACGTCACCATTGCCGGTCAGCACCAGCAAGGTCTCAGCATCGGCGACGATCATCAGGGCCTCCAGATTGCGGAGGTATTTGTCGGTCCGCCAGTCCTTGGCCAGCTCGACCGCTGCGCGCAGCAATTGCCCTGAATATTGCTCGAGCTTCTTTTCGAGCCGTTCGAACAGGGTGAAAGCATCGGCGGTCGCCCCGGCGAAACCGGCAATCACTTTGCCGCCTTCCCCGATCCGGCGCACCTTGCGGGCATTGGGCTTCATCACCGTGTTGCCCATGGAGACCTGTCCATCGCCCGCGATCACGGTCTTTCCGCCGCGCTTCACGCCGATAATGGTCGTGCCATGCCACTGGATCAGGCCGTGGCTGTCGTTTCGATTGTCCATAACGCGGCATATGGGGTGCCGGGCCAAACGGTCAAGAAATTGCAGCGATTGGCGGCCTATGGTCCGCCGGGACCGCCAGCGCCGCCTGCGCCTGGTGCGCCGACCTGGCCGATATTGCCAAACAGATCCTCCAGGAAGCCGCGATCCTTGCCCAAGGTGGGCGTCTTGTCGCCGTCAGGGCGCAGATAGACCGCATCCTCGATACCCGAGAAATTCACCGAAGCGACATTGCCCGTCCCGTCAAACCGGATCGCCATCACCGAATGTTCTTTGATCCGCGGGCGGACGAACGGCTTCTGGTGGGTGAATGAGGAAACATAATACCACACCGGTTCGCCGTACTGGCTGACAAAGCTGGGGCGGCCCAGCATGCCTTCGACCGAACGCTGGTTGTCGATCCCCGGCTGCACCGATCCCGTAAGGAGCGGGTCGGTGATGTAACCGCGCGATTCGCGGATTGAGCTACAGGCCGAAATGCCCAGGCCAACCGCCATTACCAGCCCGATCTTCAAAGCCTTCGCGCCTGTCATCGAATAACCAACCCTTATCTCACTAATGGGCGAGACATGCATTGCCCGCGCCCCATTCAATCTTATATGCGCCAAGTGCCTTAAGGCGATGGCGCGCCGCTTGCAACGCTGCGCATTGCCACACTTGCGAATAGCGGGTTGCCGGGCGCGAATTGAATTGCGGCTGAACGTCGCATTGTGGAATCAGGAACATCATGTCGCTTCTTTCCCGCCTGTTTGGAACCAAGCCCGATCCGCGCGAACCGTTGCGCCCACTGTGGCTGCGCGTCATCGATCTGGCGCGCGATCCTGAATGGTATGCGACATGCGGCGTTGCAGACAGTGTAACCGGCCGGTTTGATGTGATTTGCGCGGTCGTGTCGGCAGTGATGATCCGGCTGGAGGCGAGCGAGTTGCGGGCGGAAAGCGCCTTCCTGACCGAATTCTTCGTCGAGGACATGGACGGGCAACTGCGTGAATTTGGGGTCAACGATGTTGTCGTCGGCAAGCGCATGGGAAAATTGATGGGCCTGCTCGGCGGGCGGCTCGGCGCTTATCGCGAAGCGATATTGGCTGGCGATACCGAGACCTTGTCCGCAGCGGTTTCCCGCAATTTCAGCCTGACCGACAACGGTTCCGCCCAGTGCGTGGCGCAGCGCATGATGGACCTGGCGCGGCGGCTTGAAGCGACGACGGACGAGGCCCTGCTTGCAGCCGAGATTGCCGCATGAGCGCACCCGAATTTTCGCGCATTGTGAAGGATCGGCAGCTTCCTGCCGCTGTTTTGGTACTGGAGGCAGAGGAAGCCGAACGTGAAGCCTTGGCGGCACGCTTTGGCATTCCGCTGGTCGAGAGCCTGCGCGCCGAGGTTTCGCTCGAGCAGGATGGCAAGGCAGTGAGGGTCACCGGCAGGCTCACAGCCCGGATCCTCCAGAATTGCGCGGTTTCGGGCGAAGAATTCGAGGTCGAAATTGACGAGCCACTGGCTCTGCGTTTTGTCGAAGAAGGCACCACCGATCCAGCTTTGTCAGAAGACGCTGAGATAGAGATCGAACTTTCGGGCGATGAATGCGACGAAATCGAATATTCGGGTGAAAGTTTCGACCTGGGCGAGGCGGTGGCGCAATCGCTCGGCCTCGCGATCGATCCATATGCCGAAGGACCGGGTGCCGACGCAGCGCGCAAGGAAGCGGGCATCGTAGGCGACGACGCGTCCAGTGGCCCACTCGCCGATGCACTGCGAGCGCTGAAGGGAAAATAGGGGAAGGTTTCGAGTAAGCTAGGCCTTCTCCGATGCCCGGCCCAGCACCCAACCTCTCCACATAATTGCGACGCTTACAGCAAAGGTCACCACGATTACGCCGGTCAAAGGCAGTGTCGAGAAACGGCTAAACAGCAATGCCCAGCTCTCTAGCCGGCCTGCCGTTTCGAACAATGACCACTGGAAGAAGATGAAGCCCGCCGCGATCAGGAACGGTTGGCCGTGCTTTGGCGCTTTTCGATAGAGATAGATTGCGATGGCAAGAGCAACGAGATTGCCGAGGCCAAAGGCATAGGAAAAGTTGTGCGGGCTTTCCGGCGGCCCCGAATTGAAGAAATGGAAATAGGTCCTCAGCAACCGCCAAATTACCGGCGCGACCAGGAACATTACAGTCGAAAGCATGTAACGCGCATGGAGCTGGATGTTCCGCCGTGCTTTCAGCCCTCCATAGAAAAGCAAGGAAAAGCCGATATTTGCCAGCGGATCGAAGAACCCGAACTGGGCGAAGTTCGCATATTCCGGGTCGCCCAGATGTGCAGCAAGTGTCACCGATTCAGCGTGGATCGCCATCAGCCCTCCAACCAGGAACAGCGGGAAAGCCAGGAAGCTAGCAAGCCCAGCAGACCTGTGGAGCGCGCGCCGCCCGCTGTGGATCGACCAAGACTGGAGAATCGCCAGCCCCACCCACAGCAGGGATCCGGCCGCATGTACGTGCCATGCCGGTTTACCTGCCGGAAGATCGGAAAGATACGAAGGCCAAAAAGCCCACAGGGTGAAAACTAGCAATGCGATCAAGTAGTAGTGCGCGCGCGAAAGTGGCATGGCTTCCCCCTCAATGCCCGACCCATTTCGCGGATATGGTCCGGGCATCTGGCAAACACAATAGAGTGAAGCCGGCTGGCTCGCGCAGTTGATCCATCTCACTTGAAGCCCTTCGCGACATGATGCAGTCTCCACCAGGGAGAAAGAAGCGGAGGGGATGCGATGGAGGCCGGGGCAAAAGTCCGGATCGGGCCTGCGACAATCGCCAGCGACCTGGCGCTCAAGGATCTATTCATCGCGCTCGGCGCGGGGTGGCGCGATTTTCGCAGCGATCCCAAATACGGGCTGTTCTTTGCGGCGATCTTCGTCGGTGGCGGACTTGGCCTCGCCTATTTCCTGCTGAGCCGGGGAGAAGTGTTCTGGTTGATCCCAGCAGCCGCAGGATATCCGCTGCTCGCCCCCTTTGCCGCTGCGGGCCTGTATGAAATCAGCCGTCGCCACGAGTCCGGAAAGGATCTGGGCTGGGGACCGGTGCTTGGCGCGGTCAAGGCTGGTGACGGGCAATTGCCGGTGATGGGCGTGATAGCCTTCGTGATATTCTCTTTCTGGGTGATCCTGGCGCATACCGTGTTCGGCGTGTTCCTGGGGCAGGCGGGACTCGGTGCGGCGCCGCTCGAGACGCTTATGAGCACGGCCGGCCTTGCCATGCTGGTGGTGGGCAGCGCGATCGGCAGCATCATTGCCCTGTTCCTATTTTCGATCATGGTGGTGAGCCTGCCGATGATGATCGACCGCGAGGTGGACTTCATCACCGCGATCATCGTCAGCGTCAAAAGCGTTACCAGCAATGGTCCGATCATGCTGATCTGGGCGATGTTCATCGCTGTGTTGCTGTTCCTTGCCATGCTGCCGGGTTTTATGGGGTTATTCCTGGTGGTCCCATTGCTCGGGCACGCGACTTGGCACCTCTATCGCCGCGTAATCAGTTATTGAGCTGGCAGTGTGGGTAATCGCCCTGATCAGAACGGAATATCGTCATCCAGATCGTCGTAGTTCGAACTACCACCCTGCGATCCGCCTGATCCACCCGATCCGCCACCCTGGTTCCAGCCGCCGCCCGAACCGCCATTGTCGCCGCCGCTAGACGATCCGCCGCCATAGCCGCCGCCCGCGCGCGCACCTCCGCCACCACCGGACGCACCGTCAAGCATGGTCAATGTACCGTTCGGGCCCTGCAGCACGATTTCGGTGGTATAGCGATCGTTGCCAGATTGATCCTGCCACTTGCGGGTACGCAGCTGGCCTTCGATATAGACCTTGCTGCCTTTCTTGAGGAAGCGCTCGACCACGCCGACCAGCCCTTCGGAAAAGATCGCGACATTGTGCCACTCGGTTCGTTCCTGCTTTTCGCCGGTGTTGCGATCCTTCCACGTTTCGCTTGTGGCGATGCGCAGGTTGGCGACCCGCCCGCCGTTCTGGAAGCTGCGGATTTCCGGATCGGCCCCCAGGTTCCCGATGAGCATTACCTTGTTGAGAGACCCGGCCATCCGTGCATTCCTTCGCTATAATCCGAGCGCCATCGCGCTCCAGTAAGTGATTCCCGCAAACACATAAGCAAGCGCGAAGAGATAGGCCAACATGAACGCGGGCCATTTCCACCCATTCGTTTCGCGCCGGGCGACCGCGATGGTCGAAAGGCATTGCGGCGCGAAGACGAACCAGGCGAGGAAGGCAAGCGCGGTCGGCAGGCTCCAGCGTGCCTGCAATTGCGGCATCAGGCCTTGCGCAGCTTCATCATCGTCGTCCGCCGCCACCGCATAAGTGGTCGCGAGCGAGGAGACGGCTACTTCGCGCGCAGCCATCGCCGGGATCAGGGCCAGCGCAATGTCGCGGTTGAAGCCGATCGGTTCGACCACCACGGCAAGCCCGTTGGCAAGGTTACCGGCGAAAGAGGCATCGACCTGGTCCTCGCCCGGCGCGGCCCTGGGAAAATTGAGCAGCAGCCACAGCACCACTGTGACGGTAAAGATGATCGTACCCGCGCGGCGCAGGAATACCCATGCCCGTTGCCACAGCCCGATCAAGAGATCGCCGATCCGCGGCATCTGGTAACGCGGCAGCTCCATGATGAAGCCGCTCGCCGCGCCCTTGGTCACGGTGCGCCGCAATAGCAAAGCCGCTACCATCGCACCGACAATTCCGGCGACATAGAGCGCGAACAGAACAAGCCCTTGCAGACCCACACCTGCGCCAACCTTGATCGCAGGGATGAATGCCCCGATGATTACGGCATAGACTGGGAGGCGCGCTGAACAGGTCATCAGCGGGGCGATCAGGATCGTCGTCAGCCGGTCCTTGGGATCGGAGATGCTGCGTGTCGCCATGATGCCGGGGATGGCGCAAGCGAAGCTGGACAGCAGCGGGATGAAACTGCGGCCCGAAAGGCCTACGCCCGCCATCATCCGGTCCATCAGGAAGGCTGCGCGCGCCATATAGCCGCTCGCTTCCATCACCAGGATGAAGAAGAACAGGATCACGATCTGCGGCAGGAACACCACCACCGACCCGACACCTGCAATCACGCCGTCCGTGATCAGGTCGCGCAGCAGGCTGGCTGACATGTTGGCCGTAACGAATTCGGAAAGAACTCCGGCCCCCAACTCGAGCGCATCGGCAAAGGGAGTGGCCCAGGCGAACACGGCCTGAAACATCACAAACAACAGCGCGAACAGGATCACCGGCCCAATCCATGGGTGGAGCAGAAGCCTGTCGAGCCCTGCATGGAGCCGATGCGCACCGCTTTCCGAAAGCACAGCCGCCTGTGCGATATTCTTTGCCGCAAGTCTCCGCTCGGGAAGCGTCAAATGACCAGCTCGGTGTTCCGTTTCATGACCGGGAGCATTCACTTGAGCCTGCGTGATCGCTTCGACGAGTTCGCTGAGGCCGCGCCGCCGTACCGCCACGGTTGGCACGACCGGCACGCCCAGGGCATGCGACAATGCGTCGGGATCGAGCACCAATCCGTCGCGCTCGGCCAGATCGACCATATTGAGCGCCACCACCGTGGGGCGGCCCAGTTCGAGCACTTCCTGCGCGAACACGAGGTGCTGTTCGAGATTTGCCGCATCGATCACCAGCACGATCGTGTCCGGTTGTTCCTCGCCCGCAAATTCGCCCATAACTACCTTGCGGGTGACTTCCTCGTCCGGACTGGAAGTCTCTTTCAGGCTGTAGCTGCCGGGCAGATCGAGCAGTTCGAAACCGCCTTCTGACGAGCCGCGCACCCGACCCGCCTTGCGCTCAACCGTAACGCCGGGATAATTCGCGATCTTCTGTCGCGCGCCGGTGAGCGCATTGAAAAGTGCGCTCTTTCCTGCATTGGGATTGCCGACCAACGCGACCTTTCGCGGGAAACTCATTGTTGCGCATCTCCCGCCAAGCGCACTTGCATGGCTGCTGCATGCGCACGGCGAATCGCCACAGTCGTGCGACCGATCACAAGTGCGATGGGATCAGGTCCACCAAACACGCCGCGATGCGCGATTGAGACTTCCGCGCCTTCGTCGATCCCTAGGGCACGCAATCTTCGCGCTTCTTCGGGTGCCAGCTGGCCCCAATCGATCGCGATGATCGTCGCACTTTCGCCGCGCTGGAGATGGTCGAGGGTCATGGTTCCGCGCTGGCAGACCGAAGAGCTAATTGCAAGTGATTCGCAAGAAGGAGCGCTGAAAACTATCTGGCCGGGTAGCGTAGCCGCCCCAGGAAGCGCGAAAGACTGAAGTGGTCGCGATTGCGGCCAAGCCATTTGGCCTTGGTGGCCTCGAACTTCATCACTCCTTCGATACGCCGATTGAGGAACGCATGTGTTGCCGCTTTCCCCGCGCTCTCGTCATCGACAAACACCGCGAGCGTCGCGGCGTAGATTGAGGCGAGGATCGCGCGTTTGGTATAGTGATTGTAGTCAGTGGCAGTATCGCCCGCCAGCCGCCACATCACATCGGCGCTGTGCCAACCGAGCTTGAGTGCGCGCGGCGCGTTCTGCGGCATGGCCATGATAGCCAGCGCGCGGCGCAGGCTCTCCTCCTGTCCCGCAACCGCCTGCAACCGAAACGCCACCAGCGCCCTGATCCGCTCGCGGATCTTCATCTGGCTGAGCTCTTCCTGCGGCAAGGCCTCAGCCATGGCCGCGTCGATCGTCTCGATCCAGCCTGCAATCATGTCGATCGCACCACCGGGAAATGCCAGGCGAGCGACCTCTGGCATCACGCCAGAATCTTCTGCAGCATGGGCCAATGCCGCATCGCTCCACCCGTCGAACACCGCGGCAGCGGCGATTTCGGGAGCGAGCGCGAGGCGCAATTCGTCCAGTGTCAGGTCAGCCATTTGGGTCATGTCAGAACGTCGGCCCGTAGTTTTTCTCGACCTTCTTGCCGGCACGTTCGTCATCGGCGCGCTGAAATTCGTCGAGCAATGCACGATTTGAAATACTCAACTCGGCATAATCGCGCGCCGACCTGCCCGAATTGTCGGTCCGGTCCGGGTTGGCACCCTTCGAAAGCAGCAGGCGAAGCAAGGCGGTGTCGCGCCGATGCACCGCCGCTATCAACGGCGTCTCACCTGAGCTGTCATTGACGTCGATTTCGGCCCCGGCATCAAGCAGAGCCTCAACCCCTTCAACAAAGCCAAGGCCAACTGCCAGCTGAAGTGGCGATACGCCTTTCTTGTCGCGAATATTGGGATTGGCGCCGCGCTGGATCAGGAAATTGGTCCACAGCAGGTCGCGTCGTTCGATCACGATGTGCAATGCCGTCTGCCCAGAAGTCAGGTCGCGGGCATTGATGATCGTCGTGCCAGGCTCGTTCAAGGCGGCAGTCGCAGTGTCGCCATCGCGGTCCTTGACCGCCTTGAGGAATTCATAGCCATCAGAGAAGAACTGCGCCGCAGCCGGCGTCGCCAAAACCGCGCCCACTAGCGCGCCCGCCAACCCAATCCTGCGCATAACGGCCCGCGTCATGCTGTCATCCTTTCAAAATTCCTGCCAAAACCAGCTTGTCATGCTGTC
>SBHJ01000284.1 GCA_006226465.1 Alphaproteobacteria bacterium
GCGGCCAATGTCGAATGGGTGCTGAGACCGACAAGCGACGGTTTCCGCATTGTCGATAAGGTCGTGCGTTTGCTCAACGGCGGCGACGCACTCGCAGGGATTACCTTCCTGCCATGAGTCTGCCCATGCACAATAACGTCGCGATGGTAACGGGCGGGTCGGGCGGCTTGGGTAAGGCGGTGTGCAAGCGCCTGCTGGCCGAAGGTTTTCGCGTGGCAATGTGCGATATCGACCAGCATGGGCTGGCCGCCGCAACCGCTGAGCTCGATCACGGGGACTTGGTGACCTGCCATCTCGATGTGACCGATCCCGAATCATGGAAGGCCGTGCTGGATGTGGTCTCAGAGAATTGGGGGGGCATTGGCGCGCTGGTCAACAATGCAGCACTGACCCGCACCACGCCGCTGTTCGAGATCGGGCCGGATGAATTTGACGCGGTCACCGCAGTGGCGCTGAAGGGTACGTTCCTCGGTTGCCAGATCATCGGGCGGCATATGCGCGATCACAACTACGGCCGGATCATAAACATGGCATCGCTCGCGGGCCAGAATGGCGGCGCAGCGACCGGCGCACATTATGCTGCCTCAAAGGGCGGGATCATCACGCTGACCAAGGTCTTCGCACGTGACCTTGCCGCCAATGGCGTGACGGTCAACGCCATTTCGCCTGGCCCGCAGGACCTGGATTCGGTGCGTGCCCTACTTCCACCGGACAAGCTTGAAGCCGTGATCAAGACCATACCCGTGGGTACTCTGGGCGACCCGGACTATATCGCAAGGCTGGTTGCCTTGCTCGCCGACCCTCAAGCAGTCTCTGCTACCGGCGCAACCTACGATGTGAACGGTGGGCTCTATCTGAGATGACGGGGATCGCCGCCATCGAAGTGTTGATAGCGGATGTTCCGACGATCCGGCCGCACGTGCTGGCGATGACGACTATGCACAGCCAAGCGGTGGTGCTGGTATTCATCCAACGCGATGACGGCGTTACCGGCGTGGGCGAGGCGACCACCATTGGTGGGTTGGCCTATGGGGAGGAGAGCCCTGAGAGCATCAAGATCAACGTCGAGACCTATTTCGCGCCAATTCTGAAAACCTGCGATGCAGACGATGTGCCGGGCGCTATGACGCAGCTGGGCAAGCATATTGTCGGCAACCGCTTCGCCAAATGCGCGGTTGAAACGGCGCTCTACGATGCGCTGGGGCAGGTGCAGGTTAAGCCCGTTTCAGATTATTTCGGTGGTGCGCGGACCGATCGGCTCGAGGTCGCCTGGACACTGGCCAGCGGGGATACAGCGGCCGACATCAAGGAAGGTGAGCGCATGCTCGCCGAAAAGCGCCACCGCCATTTCAAGCTCAAGATTGGCAAGCGCGCTGTCGCCGATGATTGCGCTCACGTCACAGCGATAGCGCGAACATTTGAAGGACGCGCCTCGATCCGTGTCGATGTAAACCAGGCCTGGTCCCGCGAGCAGGCACGCGAGGGTACCGCTTTACTTCAGGATGCTGGGGTCGGGCTGATCGAGCAGCCCGTCGCCAAAGCAGATATCGAAACCATGGCTGCCCTCGCCCGCGATTTCGACATTGCAATAATGGCAGACGAGGCGCTGACCGGACCAGACAGCGCCCAATTGCTCGCCAAAGCAAGTGCAAGCGATGCATTCTCGCTCAAGATCACGCAATCGGGAGGGCTGTCTGCTGCCCTGGAAGTCGCCGAGATCGCAATGTGGAGCGGTATCGGCCTTTATGGCGGCACGATGCTCGAAGGCGGGGTTGGCACCGCAGCTTCGGCGCATCTGTTCGCCTGCCTGCCCGAATTTCGTTGGCAGACCGAATTGTTCGGCCCGTTATTGATGACTGAGGAAATTCTCGAAGTACCGCTCACCTATCGCGACTTTGGCCTGGTGGTGCCGAACGGCCCCGGCCTGGGCATCAAGATCGATCGCGATCGGCTCAAGCGGTTTCAAAGAACATAGGGAGAAACACTGGCATGCTGTTCATGGTGGAGATGGACCTCGACGTTCCATACGATGTCGACAAGGCAATGTTCGATGACATGAAGGCACGCGAGAAAGCACGCTCGCAAGAGCTTCAGCGCGCAGGCAAATGGCCACATATCTGGCGAGTGGCGGGGCGCTACGCCAACGTCAGCATCTTCGACGTCGAGAATGCCGGCGAACTGCACGACATCATGATGAGCCTGCCGCTCTATCCTTTCATGACCGTGAAGGTCACGGCGCTGTGCCGCCACCCCTCAGACATCCATCAAGACGATTGATTACAGGAGCATTCCAATGACCGATATTGTCAAATCCGCAGAAGTCCAAAGACTGCTTGATCGCGCCAGTGGTGTTACCGAAACCGGGGGCAATCCGCGGCTCAAGGCGATCATGCGCGACTTGCTGGAAGCGACCATGCAGATCATCGAAAAGCACGACATCGATGAAAGCGAATTCTGGCAAGCGCTCAAGTTCCTGCAGGATGGCGCGGGCGAGTTTGGCCTGATCGCACCTGGTATCGGGATCGAACACTTCCTCGACCTGCACATGGACGCCAAGGATGCTGAAGCCGGACAAACCGGTGGCACGCCGAGGACGATCGAAGGGCCGCTCTATGTAGCGGGGGCGCCGGTCGTCGATGGCGATTTAACCAGGACCAACGATGTAAATCTGACGCAGGATCCTGACGATACCGAAACGCTCACCATGTCAGGCCGCGTTACCGGGCCCGATGGCGAACCAGTGCAAGACGCGCTGCTCCATGTGTGGCACGCCAATTCGAAAGGCTTCTACTCACACTTCGATCCGACCGGCGAGCAGAGCGAGTTCAACAATCGCCGCCGGATCAAGCTGGGTCCAGACGGGCGTTACGCATTTCGCTCAAAGATGCCGCGTGGCTATTCCTGCCCGCCGGGCGGCGCGACCGCCAACCTGATGGAAATGCTCGGCCGCCACGGCGATCGCCCGGCGCATGTCCACTTCTTCATCGAGGCTCCCGGTTATCGAGCGCTGACCACGCAAATCAATTTCGGCGACGATCCACACGCGCATGACGATTTTGCCTTTGGTACGCGCGAAGGCCTGCTGCCTGTACCCGACCGCAGCGGTGGCAATCCCGATATCCAATTCGATTTCCAGCTGCAGAAGGCGCGTTCCAGCGAAGATGAGGCTTTCTCCCAACGACCGCGTGCCGAGGCCTGAGGAGCATGGTGCAGAAGGTCTATCCTTCCCCGGCGGCTGCACTCGAAGGCGTGCTGTTCGATGGCATGACGATCATGTCAGGGGGGTTTGGGCTCTCGGGCAATCCTGAGAGCTTGATCCCCGAAATCCGCGCATCGGGGGTGAAGGGCTTAACCGTCATCTCGAACAATGCCGGTGCGGATGGCTTCGGTCTATGGATGCTGCTGCAGACGCGGCAGATTGCCAAGATGATCAGTTCCTACGTCGGCGAGAACAAGCTGTTCGAGCAGCAATATCTCGATGGCGATCTTGAGCTGGAGCTCAATCCGCAAGGAACTCTGGCAGAGCGCATTCGCGCAGGCGGTGCAGGTATTCCGGCCTTTTACACGAAGACCGGCGTTGGTACGGTGGTGGCCGAGGGCAAGCCGGTGGAGGAGTTCGACGGGGAACTCTATGTCCGGGAACGCTGGCTCCGCGCCGATCTTTCGATCGTCAAGGCGTGGCGTGCCGACACAACCGGCAATCTGATGTTCCGCAAGACTGCCCGAAATTTCAATGCTCCGATGGCAACAGCGGGTAAGGTAACGGTGGTAGAGGCCGAAGAAATCGTTGAGCCGGGCGCACTCGATCCTGATGCAATCCACGTGCCTGGCGTCTATGTCGATCGTATTGTGTTGAGCACGATCAACGAGAAGCGAATCGAGAAGCTGACAGTGCGGGAACGGGCATGAGCGAAATCCAGCATATCGTAATGAACGATGGCTGCCGGATCGCCTGCGAATATCAGGCGCGCGAGGGCGCAGACGTTTTGGTTCTTTCGCCTTCACTCGGTACCTCGATGGGGCTGTTCGATGCACAGGTAAAGGCGCTCTCCGGCCGTTACGGCATTTTGCGTTACGATCCGCGAGGTCATGGGGCGTCGGATGTGCCGGCGGGGGCTTACTCGCTGGATCGGCTGGGCAGCGATGTGATCGGCCTGTTGGATGCATTGGGTATCGAGCGCGCGCATTTCGCGGGCGTTTCCCTCGGCGGGATGACCGGGCAATGGCTCGGCTACCGCGCTCCGGAGCGCTTGCTCAGCCTCACGCTGGCGAACACTTCGGCTTATATGGGGCCGCCCGCCGGTTGGGCCGAACGGATCGATAATGTGCTGGCCAATGGCATGGAGGCAATGGTCGATGCGGTTCTCGAACGTTGGTTTACCCCTGGCTTCCGGGCAAGCGAAGCGGCAAAAATTCAGCACATCTCAAACATGCTGCTCGCTACCGATCGACGCGGCTATGCCGGGTGCAGCGCCGCGATCCGCGACATGGACTTGCGCCCAACGGCACCGCTGATCTCGGTATCAACCCTGGTAATCGCAGGATTGCAGGACCCTGCCACACCGCCCGAACATTCGCAGTTACTGGCTGACCGGATCGAAGGCGCGCAGTTGGTATCGCTCAACGCCGCGCATCTCAGCAATGTCGAACAGGCAGAAGCATTCAACGCAGCATTGGCCGACTTCCTGGACCGCCAATGAGCGAACTTCGGCAGGCATTTCTGGATGGTATGAGCAGCGTTGCAACGACGGTGAATGTCGTCGCGACCGATGGCCCCGGAGGCCGCGCGGGAGTGACCGTCTCTGCCATGTCGTCGGTATCTGCCGATACCGATAAGCCGGTCTTGCTGGTCTGCGTCAACGATCTCAGCGCCGGGGCTGCACCGATCATCACAAATGGTGTCTTCACGGTGAACATCCTTCGCGACGACCAGTCCTTTGTTTCCGATACATTTGCCGGGCGCTATGGCGACAAGGGCGAAGAGAAGTTCGCATGCGCTGAATGGGACAGCGGCGTGACCGGTGCCCCCGTCCTGCGCGGCGCATTGGCCAGTTTCGATTGTCACCTGGTGAAGGACGAGGTGGTGGGCAAGCACCACGTCTTCTTCGGTGAGGTCCAACAGGTCCACCTGGCCGAACGGGGTCGAGCCCTCATATACGCCAATCGATCCTACAGCACCGCCCTCAGCCTGTTGCCAGCAGGCGGTGCTGCCGCGTCCGCAGGCGCGGAGCGTATCGCCATAGCTTGCCTCTCCAGTTTCGCGCCGCTCTATCTGCCCGCCTTGCTTCGACGGTTTCACGACGAGGTTCCCGATATTCACATTGACGTGATCGAGGGGGATCAGGCGCAATGTGCGCACCTTGTCGAGGCCGGCGAAGTCGAACTGGCACTGGTCTACGACCGGGATCTTCCATCACTACTTGCGTGCGAGAAACTGGCCGAGAAGTGGCCACACGCCGTCTTACCGATCGAGCACGCACTTGCCGACCGAGAATCGGTGACACTGGCCGAACTGGCAGAAGAGCCGCTCATCCTGCTCGATCAGGCATTGAGCCGGGACTATGTTCACGAGCTGTTTTCAAAGCATGATCTCGTGCCCAATGTCGTGATGCGATCACCTTCCTTCGAGCTCGTCCGCAGCCTGGTCGGCAATGGTCTGGGCTACTCCATCCTGGTGACGGAACCGGCATCCGACCGGACCTACGATGGAAATCGTGTTTCAACCAAACCGATCGCCGACGCGGGACTCCCGATCTCGATTTGCGTCGTCCACCACCCCAAGAACCGCCTCAGCCCACCTGCCCAGGAGCTTGTCGCCTTGTTTCGTCAACTACAGTCATAGGACTTGGCCGGCGACTACCGTGAAAGTGCCATCGGCAATGTCTCGAAGCTGCGAAAGCGCACCCGCTTCTGGCGCTCGGGTGAGGCGGCCAGAACAGGGTGGAGACCACGGCTTTGGATCGCTGTGATCGCAATGCGGGCTTCGATCCTTGCAAGGGTCAGACCCGCGCATTGATGATTGCCCATGCCAAATGCCAGGTGGCGATTGGGATTTCGCGCAGGATCGAAAGATTCCGGGTTTTCGAAGACCTCGGGATCGCGATTGGCAGCACCGATCAGAAGCGTGATGTTGGTCCCTGCGGGTATAAGATGACCGGAAAGGGTTACGTCGGCCGCCGCGCGGCGATTGCCAAGCTGGTTCGGGCTCTCGCATCGCAACACCTCTTCTATGAAGCCAGCACACTTTGCTGGTGCCGATAGTTCGATTCCCGGACTAGTGGACCAAATGTTGAGCGCACTGGCGATCAGGTTGGTCGTGGTCTCATGACCGGCATTGAGCAGGAACATGGCATTGTGGACCAGTTCATCGGCCGAAAGTTGCTGTCCCTCTCCCTCGATCAGCCGAGTCAGCAAATCGGTCTCAGGGTCGCCCGGACGCTTCTTCCTGTCATCGATCAGGTCTTCAAGATAGGCCGAAAAGGTCGAAACCGCCGAATTGCCCCTGCTGAGTTGGTCTTCGCTCAGGACTGGTTCGAGGGCACCGAGAATGGCCAAGGACCAGTCGCGCAACTGGCCGCGATCTTCATTCGGCACTCCCAACATGTCGCCGATGACCCTTATGGGGATTGCTCCGGCGAAATGCTCAATCACATCGACTTGCCCATTGTCGATCCAGGAATCGACCAATGCCTCACAATGACCCCGCAATAGTTCCTCAATGTAGATGAGCGCCCGCGGGCTTAGCGCACCAACCAGCCGCTTACGAACCCGTGCATGGTAGGGATCATCATTAAACACCAGACTGGTGGTGTGATGCTGGAAGAGTGGGCCATCACCGAACTTCGGAGCAAACTCTATTTTTTTATCAGATAGATAGCTTACAGAGTCGCGATACACCCTCACCAAGTCTGCATAGCGCGACAGCATCACGCCCCCGCGTCCATCGTCCGCAATCGGTGCCCCTTCCCTGAGCGACCGGTAATAGGGGAAGGGATCGTCGAAGAATTCGTCCGGCGGATTGGCGAGATCGAGAATGTCGGTCACTGGCGGCCTGCGAACCATTTCCAGACGCTCGCCGGATCATCGACCATCGCGTTGTGCCCGCATCCGCCAAATTCAATCGCTCCCGGATCGAATTGGCGCAGCCTGTCCACCGAGATCATCGGATCACCTGCCCCGCAAGAGAGATGGATTGGGCAGCGCGCATTGGCGACCAGGCTTGGCATATCTGGTGGAACCACGGCAAAGGCGGCCAAATCCAAAGCCGCTTGCCATTTGTCGCCTTTGGGACGGGCGCCGTTGTCGAGCAGCGCCGGCTGTGCATCGGATGCCAGGCCAGCGTAACGTGAATGCATCACGATTGCTTCCTGCTCGCTGTCGAATTCCCTTGGTTCCCGTTTGGCCAGCCCATCGAAGCGCGCAAGCTCCTCTTCGCTCCAATCGACCTTGATCCCGATCGCATGCGCCGACTGAGGAATAATGCCGAATTGCCCGGACGCCAGGGTGAGTGAGACAGTGCCCCCAAGTGAATGGCCAAGCAGCGCAACGGCTTGGCCATGCGCCATTTCTGCGATCTCGGGCGCAAGTGCGGCTGCATAATCTTCATTGCGATAACTGGGCAGGCGATCCGACGCGCCATGCCCGGGCAGGTCGAACGCGACCCATCGATTGTCCCAATAGTTGCCGGCAATGCTCAGCATTTCGGCCCAAACGCCGCCGGTGGCACCCAGCCCATGCAGCAGGACGAGTAATGGACCGCCATTTCCCCCAGAGCTCCTGGCAATCTTCAAGTGAGATGTCCTCCCGCATCTTTGCTGTCCCTTCGTGGAACCGCCATTCCTTTCCCTGGCAATGCCCAGCCTTGAATTATTCAAAGTTGCATCCTGCATGAGCACTGTTCAAGCCCCTCGTCAGACTATGCGTAGATAGCTGTCGTCCCTGGCCAGGCAGACAAGACTCAATCCACATGCGCGCGCGCGCTGGACCGCCATGCTGGTTGGCAAGGATACCGTCGCAAGGCATGTCCCCCCAGCCCTTACTACCTTTTCGACAATCTCGTACGAGCAACGCGCGGTAGAAACGAAGATGCCGTCTGCCGGGGCAATCCCTGCTAATGCCAGTGCTCCGACCAGCTTGTCGATCGCATTATGTCGGCCCACATCTTCGCGCATGAACAGAAGCTCGCCTTCGCAGTCGGCAAAGCCGGCACCGTGCGCAGCACCAGTGCGTTGGTTGAGGGCTTGGCGTTCGCGCAATGCAGCGACAGCCCTGAAGACCGGCGCAGGTTTCAAGGGTTCATGTTGCGGCACTGAAGGCAGCGGTTTTGCCAGCGCTTCGAGATTTTCAATCCCGCACAGGCCGCAGGAACTTTCTGCAACGCGGGTGCGAACTCGCTCGGTCAATTGCTCAATTCCAAGGCCGGATAAATGCGCACGCGCAACAATGCCCTTGTCCGTCACGGCAATCGCAATCTCGCCAATGGCGGAAACGTTCGAAGCGAGTCCTTCGCTGAGGGCGAAGCCGCGCACGAAATCTTCCAGGTCGCTGGGCGTCGCCATCATCACAGCATAGGCCAGGCCATTGAATTCGAGCGCGACCGGAACCTCGCCAACCCATTCGCGCTCGATTTGGCGGGTCGAGCCGTCCCGGGATATTTCGAGAGTCCTGTCAACCATTCGCTGCGTTTTCGGCGAGATGATACAGCGCCGCCCTGGCAATCGCGGAAAGTCCGCAATCCGGTTCCTGCAGCGCACCCAAGGCCGTGGCCTTCATACGCGGGTCCCAGAACAGGGTGATGTGTTCGGCGGTAGCTTCGATCGCGGCTGCGTCGCCCTGCGCGGCAAAGTTGCGGGCGATATCGTTGGCCATGCGAATGACAGACAGACGCGTGCCGCTCATTCAGCGGGCTCCCCTTCGCAGATCCGTCGGGCGCGAACGGTCAACTGGGCGTAATCTTCCTGCCATTCGCTCGGCCCGTTGGAGGGAGTCACCTGCACCGCGGTGACCTTGTATTCGGGGCAATTGGTCGCCCAGTCGGAAAACTCGGTCGTCACGACATTGGCCTGCGTCGCGGGATGGTGGAAGGTGGTATAGACCACGCCCGGAGCGACCCGGTCGGTCACCTCGACACGCAGGGTGGTTTCGCCGGTCCGGCTGGCAAGGCGCGCAAGGTCACCGGTCTTGAGCCCGCGATTTTCGGCATCGACCGGATGCATCTCCAGAAGGTCCTCCTCGTGCCAGATCGAGTTGGCGGTGCGCCGCGTCTGCGCGCCGACATTGTACTGGCTGAGGATACGCCCGGTGGTGAGCAGCAGCGGGAAGCGCGGCCCCGTCTTCTCGTCGGTCGGGACATAGTCCGTAACGACGAAATGGCCCTTCCCGCGCACAAATCCATCTACATGCATCACTGGACTGCCGTCTGGACAAGCTTCGTTGACTGGCCATTGCACCGATCCGCGCTCGAGCAGCATGTCCCACGAAACACCGGCAAAGCTCGGTGTCAGCCGGGCGATCTCGTCGAGCACTTCGCTGGGATGAGCGTAGTTCCAAGTCGCCCCCAGGGCATTGGCGAGCAGTTGGGTCACCTCCCAGTCGGCATAGCCATTCGCTGGTTCCATCACCTTGCGCACCGGTTGAATTCGACGTTCGGCATTGGTGAAGGTGCCGTCCTTTTCGAGGAAGGTCGAACCGGGCAGGAAGACTTGCGCGTAGCTGGCAGTTTCGTTGAGGAATAGGTCATGCACGATGACGCACTCCATCGCTGCCAGCCCTGCCGCGACGTGGCGCGTATTAGGGTCCGACTGGAGGATATCCTCACCCTGGATATAGATCGCCTTGAACGTCCCATCGACTGCGGCATCGAGCATGTTGGGGATGCGCAGGCCCGGTTCGGGATCGAGCGCAACGCCCCAATCCGCCTCGAACTCAGCACGCACCGCGCTATCGGAGATATGGCGATAGCCGGGCAATTCGTGCGGGAAACTGCCCATATCGCAGCTGCCTTGCACATTGTTCTGGCCGCGCAGCGGGTTCACGCCCACGCCTGGTCGCCCAATATTGCCAGTGCACATCGCCAGGTTGGCGATTGCCATGACCGTGCTGGAACCCTGCGAATGCTCGGTCACGCCCAGGCCATAATAGATCGCGGCATTTCCGCCGGCGGCATAGAGCCGGGCCGCGCCGCGCAGCTCGTCAGCGGAGACGCGGGTGACCGGCTCAAGCGCTTCGGGCGAATGGCGTTCGTCCGCCACGAACCGCGCCCAGTCCTGGTATTCGTCCCAATCGCAACGCTCGCGAATAAATTGCTCGTCCGCCAGTCCTTCGGTCACGATCACATGGGCCATGGCGGTCAATACGGCGACATTGGTGCCGGGCTGGAGCGGCAGATGGTGCACCGCCTCGATATGCGGTGAACGCACCAGGTCGATCCGGCGCGGGTCCACCACGATCAGCTTGGCACCCTGCCGCAACCGCTTTTTCATCCGGCTGGCAAAGACCGGGTGCGCATCGGTGGGGTTGGCGCCGATCACCATGATCACGTCAGACTGTTCGACGCTGTCGAAATCCTGCGTCCCTGCGCTGGTGCCAAACGTGGTCTTGAGGCCGTATCCCGTCGGCGAGTGGCAGACCCGGGCGCAGGTATCGACATTGTTGGTGCCAAACACCGAACGCACCAGTTTCTGGACCAAGTAAGTCTCTTCATTGGTGCAGCGGCTGGAAGTGATCCCTCCCAGCGCGCCGGCCCCATGCTGTGCCTTGATTGCGGAAAGCTTGGCTACCGCGAAGGCCAGCGCCTCATCCCAGCTCACTTCGCGCCACGGATCATCCACGCTCTCACGGATCATCGGCGTGGTGATGCGGTCCTTGTGGTTGGCGTAGCCCCAGGCGAAGCGTCCCTTGACACATGAGTGCCCGCGATTGGCCTTGCCATCCTTCCACGGCACCATGCGCACCAGTTGCTCGCCCTTCATCTCCGCACGGAAGGTGCAGCCGACCCCGCAATAGGCGCAGGTAGTGACCACGCTGCGCTCAGGCTTGCCCAGCTGCTTGACGCTCTTTTCCATCAGCGCGCTGGTCGGGCAGGCCTGGACGCAGGCGCCGCAGCTGACGCATTCGCTGGACAGGAAATTGTCCACGCTCTGGCCTGCGCTGATGGCGCTGGCAAAGCCGCGCCCGTCGACCGTCAACGCCAGCGTACCCTGGACCTCGTCGCAAACGCGCACGCAGCGCGAACAGACGATGCATTTGTCCGGTGCGAACAGGAAATAGGGGTTAGAAAGGTCCGGCTTGGTGCCGAGATGGTTCGCCCCGTCATAGCCATAGCGCACATCGCGCAGGCCCACTTCGGCGGCGGTATCCTGCAGCTCGCAATCGTTGTTGGCGCTGCAGGTCAGGCAATCGAGCGGGTGATCGGAGATATAGAGTTCCATCACGCCGCGGCGCAGTCTGGCGAGCCGGTCGGTCTGGGTATGCACCACCATGCCTGCTTCGGCGGGCGTGGTGCAGCTAGCGGGCGTGCCCTTGCGCCCTTCGATCTCGACCAGGCACATGCGGCATGAACCGAAACTCTTGACGCTGTCGGTCGCGCACAGGCTGGGGATGTCGCCACCGCTTTCGCGCGCGGCGCGCATTACGCTGGTGCCTGCAGGGACTGTGACCGCGCGCCCGTCGATCACGAGCGTAACGCTCTCGCTCGAACGGCTTTCGGGCGTGCCAAAATCTGGCTGACGTTCATAGCCCATCGACTGTCTCCGCCATCCTAATACCAAAATCTTCGGGCCAATGCTT
>SBHJ01000130.1 GCA_006226465.1 Alphaproteobacteria bacterium
GGCGGAATGAAGAAGCGCGCCGGGCTGGCGCGTGCATTGGCGCTCGACCCGGAATTGCTGTTCCTCGACGAGCCGACCGCGGGGCTCGATCCGATCGGTGCAGCCAAGTTCGACAAGCTGACCAAGGATTTGCAGGAAACATTGGGCCTGACCGTGTTCCTCATCACCCACGATCTCGATACGCTGTACGAGATTTGCGATCGGGTGGCGGTGCTGGCCGACAAACGGGTGATTGCGGTCGGAACAATTCCAGAATTGCTTGAAACTGACCACCCCTGGATCGACGAATATTTCAACGGACCGCGCGGCCGTGCGGCATTGGCCAGCAAGGAGCGCGCAGCAAGGTGATGGACAAAATCTCGGAAAGCGGGGATTAAACGGGGCGATGGAAACACGAGCCAATCATGTCTGGGTGGGTGCGGTGACGTTGATCCTGCTGGCGGCGCTGGCGGGCTTCATCCTGTGGCTGGCGCGCCTGGGGCAGGGCCAACAGGATGAATATGACATCTTCTTCCAGCAAACCGTCTCTGGCCTGGCCAATGGATCGCAGGTTTCATTCGCGGGTGTTCCGGTGGGGCAGGTGAGTGATATCGAACTGTGGGACAAGGATCCCGAATTCGTCCGCGTCCGCATCAAGGTGAAAAACACGGTCCCAATGCTGGTCGGCACCACCGCCACGATCCAGGCAAGCTTTACCGGCGTGTCGACGATCCTGCTCGACGGCGCGCGTAAAGACGCATTGCCGATCACTTGCGAAACGACGGCATGCCCGGAAGGCTATCCCGTGATCCCGCCCAAAGCAGGCGGCTTCAACGAGATTCTCGCCAACGCGCCCTTGTTGCTCGAACGTTTGGCGACGTTGACGGAACGGCTCAACCAGGTGTTTTCTGACAAGAATCAGCGATCGATCGAAGGCATATTGAGCAATTCCGAACGGCTCACATCCGGACTCGCCAATGCCGCGCCACAGGTCGAAGGGACGCTTGCAGAACTGCAGGTGACACTGAAAGAAGCCGGCGAGGCGCTCGACGCTTTCGAAAAGGCGACCGCCACGACTGACAAATTGATCAATGAAGAGGGTGTGCAATTAGCGCGACAGCTGCGCGCGACCCTGAAATCGACCGATGCGGCTGCTGCTTCGCTGTCTGCCACACTGGAAGATGCCAGGCCCGCGGCGCGCCAGCTGTCGCAAAGTACGCTTCCTGCGACCGAGGCCACGCTGCAGGAACTTCGTGCCGCCAGCAAATCGCTGCGCAGCCTGACGGAAAAGCTTGAAAACCAGGGCGTGGGCCCGCTGATCCAGGGCCAGTCGTTGCCGGACTACAAACCGTGAAGGGGCAAAGGATGAATATCAGCCAGGCATGGAAGTTCGCAGCATTGGCGCCCGCGTTCGCCTTGGCTGGATGCCTCAGCCTGGGGGCCGAACCGCCGGCAAGCTTGCTCAACCTTACACCCGAGATGTCGGCCCCGGCCGGCAGCGAGCAGAGCGGCACGCGCGCCGAAGCATTGGCAATCCACGAACCGAATGTCCCGGCAGAGGTCGATGTGCTGCGCGTTCCGGTGCGAGTTAGCGATACCGAACTGGCCTATCTGCAGGATGCGGTATGGGTCGAAAAGCCCGCGCGTCTGTTTCGGCGGCTCGTAGCGGAAACGGTGCGGGTACGCACCGGCAAATTTGTGATCGATGGCGACGATCCAAGTCTGTTTGCCGAAAGCCATTTGCGTGGGGTGCTGCGCGAATTCGGCTACGATGCCGCCACGACTTCGGTTGTTGTGCGCTTCGATGCGATTAAGCAGCGCGATGGCGGCGCGGTTGAGGCCAAGCGCTTCGAAGCGATTGAGGCCGGAGTGATCGCCAAACCGGGGCCGGTTGGAGCGGCGCTCAATCGCGCGTCGAACGAGGTTGCGCGGCAGGTTGCCGACTGGCTGAGTGAGGATGCTGTCTGAGACGCCGGGCGCACATCCCCGATGCTAATTTTCGCTAGACCGCGTTGATGAGCAGCGAGCTGCCTCCCTTTGTCAGAAGTTCCGCGCCGGGCGTCTGGGTGCTGGAAAGCGCCGGGCATCTGACGCAAGAGCTTGAGGCGTTGGGTGCAACGCTGAGCGAAGATGGAGTGCGCTTGATCCTTCGCCACGCTTCTTCGGATGACAATACTATGGCAGATATAGCGAGGGGGCTGCGCGCGTTGGGGTTCTATTTCTCCGATGGACGTGATTGGTCACCCAAGGCGGTTCTGCAACACCTGCGCGATCAGGGCGCATTTTCCGGACCGATTCCGGTGATTTCCTGGACCCGACCCGAGAATTTCACTTTGCGCGAGATATGATGGTGGCGAGCGGTCGTCTTGCTATTGCCCGAAAATTGACCGCGTTCGCTATTGCTTGGCGCGCGATAGGCAGATCCAACGATGCGCGCGGGCAAATTCATCACCGCGCCGCGCGCGCCGGTCCTCCGCCTGCTCGTCGCGGCCCCAAAGCTCGGCCTGCCATTCCTCTTCCAGATTAGCGATGCGCCACAGCTCGGCGGGGTCGGAGCCGTCTTCCAGTGCCTGTAGCCCGATGCACAGCGATGCCGCGAGCGAGGTCATGGTGAACAGCCCTGCCAGCGTGAACGGATCGAGGCCTGCCAAGTGTTCACACAGCTGCTCGAGGCTCGCCTGAGGCTGGGCCCGATGGATGATCCCGCTAATTCGATAGAGCTTGATGCCCTCTCTTTCTTCCACGGCACTGACCAGCGGTTCCCACACCTCTTGCTGGCGCAGGAACAGCGCATCTTCGGGATCGGCGCGGTAGCAAAGCGTGTCGGTTTCGGCATAGCCGAGCAGTTTGGCGACGGTCTCGCTGGGGCCATTCACCACGTGGTCGATCGCGAAGTCGGTCTGATCGCGCAGCGGCAGGCTGGCCGGATCGATCTCGCCGCCCTGCGACGCCCATTCAGTGGCAAGCGCTTCGGCTAGCGCGCGGCCGGGGACAAGCTGCGCTGCACCGCCGACGGTCTTTATGCCGCGCCCGTCGAGCATGACTTGCCAACCGCCAGCCTGCTCGACGATCGTCACATCGTTGTAAAAACGTTTCACTGGTCCGGGCTTTTCCAGCGATTGGCCAGCATCCGTGGCATGAAGAAGAAATCATAGAGGCCGAACAACGCAAGGACTATTCCGACCATGCGCGGCAGGTCTATCACCCCTTGGGCGATTGCTATTCCGAGCAATACCAGTACCAGGCCGGTGATGCGGATCAGATTGAGCGCGATAAAGCGCTTCTTGGCCAGCGCTTCCGCATCTTGAGCAGGCAGGTTCACAGCAATTCTCCCAGATTGACCGGATTGGCAGCGATCGCCTCGGCGCCGGCCTCGAGTAATTCGTCAGGTGTATGATAGCCCCAGGCGACGCCCATCGCCCGCACGCGTGCATCGCGTGCCATCACCATGTCGAAGCTGGTGTCGCCGATCATCACCGCCTGTCCCGGCGTAACCCCGGCTTCGAACAGCGCGGCCTCGAGCATGGCAGGGTGCGGCTTGGAAGGATGCCGGTCTGCGGTTTGCAGCGATACAAACAGGTCAAGGATGCCATGATTGGCGAGGCAAGCGTTGAGGCCGCGATCGGATTTGCCGGTGGCAACCGCGAGCAGCCAGCCCTGGCTGTGCAGGCTGTTGAGCAATTCGGCGATACCGTCATAGAGCGGCTCGTAGAGTAGCCCTTCCTTCCGGCGCGCGAAGAAGGCTTGCTTGTAGAGTTCGACCACTTCGTCGGCTGCACCGCCATCCAATTCGGGAGACAGCGAAGTAACCGCACGCGACAGGCTCAGGCCAACGGTGCGCCGCACCTCGTTGCGATCGGGCGCTGGCAGTCCGGCGAGCGTAAAGGCCTGTTCCATCGTGTCGCAGACATCGGCCTGGCCATCGACCAGTGTGCCATCGCAGTCGAACACGGCTAGGCGCGGGTTCACGGGACGAGTTTCCGCATCATCTCCGCCACAGCGATGGCGCCTTCGGTCTCCATCCCTTCGGCCAGCGCAACGCGATCGGCTTCCGGCTTGTTCTGCGAGAGCTTGAGTGTTTCACGCCACTCCTGCACCTCAAGCTCAAAGCCGACGATTGCCCCGACCAGGCCTCTGCGCCGCTGCTCGCTGAGCTTGTCCATTGTCCACGGCTTCCCGGTGGCGATGCGCGCCTCGTGCTTGTCCGAAAGCGCCGTGATCAGGCTGACCAGCCCATCCTCGTCCATCTGCCGGACCCGGCCTTCCAGTTCGAGCGCGACATAGTTCCAGGTCGGGACCTGGTCCGCGCCGCCATCGGGATACCAGCGCGGGCTGACATAGCCATCGGGCCCGTTGACCACGGCCAGGGCCGTTGCCCCATCCATATGTTTGGTCATCGCATTCCCACGCGAAAGGTGGAACTGGATGACCCCATCACCGCTCCACAAAAGCGGCACATGTGCCACGCGCGGGCCATCGGGCGTTTGCGCGAAGATCATGCCGAAGCCGATCTCCTCGGCCATGGACTCGAGCAGCGCACGATCCTCGCACCGAAACAGCTTGTTGGGATGCATCAGCGCTTCCTGCCTTTCGCAGGACCTTTCGCGCCACCCTTGCGCGGAGCGGGGGCACCACGTGATTTACGCTCGCCTCGCCGCGACTTGCGATATTGCTTGGCATGGGCGCGAGCGGCCTGCTTTTTCTCCTCGCGTGAGCGTTCGGGGGCTTCATCGCTGCGCAGGGGTGCAGCATCACTTAGCCCGGGGTCGAGACCGAGTGATTCCATCGTCGCTGCGAAATGATCGGGCAGATCGGCGGTAACGTCGAGTTTGCCCCCGCCCGGTTCGGCAATGATCAGGCGGCGCGCGTGGAGGTGCATCTTGCGGCTGATTGCCCCGGTCAGGAAAGCATCCTGCCCGCCGTATTTGCCATCGCCCACAATCGCATGGCCGATTGCAGCCATATGGACGCGAAGTTGATGTGTGCGACCGGTCAGCGGCTCCAGCTCGACCCAGGCGGCGCGATTGCCGACCCGGTCCACTATGCGGTAGCGGGTCTTGGCAGGCTGGCCATTTTCCTCGTCGACATGCATCTTCTCACCGCCGGTTCCCGGCTGCTTGGCGAGCGGGGCGTCGATAATTCCTTCGGGAACATCGGGCACACCAACGACCAGCGCCCAGTAGATCTTGCGGGCAGAACGGCCGGAAAAGCGTTTGGAATAGCTCGCCGCGCTGCCGGGCGTGCGCGCAACCAGCAGTACGCCCGAGGTATCCTTGTCGAGCCGGTGGACGAGGCGCGGGCGTGGCTCATCACCCTCGACAAAGGCATCGAGCAGGCCATCGACGTGCCTATGCGTCTTGCTGCCGCCCTGGGTGGCGAGGCCCGGCGGCTTGTTGAAGACGATGGCGCTCTTGGTCTGCTTGATCACCATGGCCTGCGCTTCGGCCACTTCGTCCGGCGATAGTTCGCGGCGCGGCTTGGCAGCCTTATCTGCCCTCTGTTCACCTCCGGGGGGCACGCGCAGCACTTGGCCGGCGTTGAGCCGGTCTTCGGGCTTCACCCGCTTGCCGTCGAGCCGGATCTGGCCGGTGCGCGCCCAGCGACTGACCGTGGCAAAGCCGATCTGCGGCAGATTGCGCTTGAACCAGCGGTCGAGCCGAACGCCTTCGTCGTCTTCTGCGACGGTAAACTGTCGAACCTCAGCGGTCATCCGGCGATCCGCATCACGATCAGGCCGATATAGAGCCCGCTAAGCCCTGCCAACACCGATATCGCGCCATAGGCAAAGGCGGTGCCGGGCTGGCCGCGCTCGATAAGCAGCATCAGTTCCAGGCTGAATGCGCTGAATGTGGTAAAGCCGCCCAATAGTCCCACGCCCAACAGCAGGCGCAACTGCTCGCCCGATCCGCTGCCGTGCCGCGCCAGCCAACCGGCCAGCACTCCCATCGCCATGCTGCCGATCACATTTGCGGCCAGAGTGGCCCAGGGAAAGGCGGTGATGACCTGCGGTCCGAGCCAGTGAGTCATGGCCCGGCCAAGCTGGTAACGGCCAAGCGCGCCAATAGCGCCGCCCAGCGCGACGTTCGCCGATGCAGCAAGGGGAGAGAGGGATGACATGCGTCAGGCTCTTAGCCGCACTGTCTGGTGCTGCCTACCCGCTTTCCCTTGCCTTTCTCGCATGATTTGCCTATGTGCGCCCCGCAGATAGCCGACCGCCAGCGGATTCGGCCCATTTTTCGTTAATTTATATATGGCGCAACCCGCGCTGCATGCGGGCTCTGCGTCGTTCAGTGAGGTGTTGATTTTTATGCAGATTATCGTTCGCGAAAACAATGTCGATCAGGCTCTCCGCGCGCTCAAGAAGAAGCTGCAGCGCGAAGGGGTGTATCGCGAAATGAAGCTGCGCCGCCACTACGAAAAGCCGAGCGAAAAGCGCGCCCGTGAAAAGGCTGCTGCCGTTCGTCGCGCTCGCAAGCTTGAGCGCAAGCGGATGGAGCGCGACGGCGTCAAATAAGACGCTGGCAGGGCGGTTTACCGCTTGAACGCACACTCACGATAAGCCATCAGGGCGCGGAACAATTCCGCGCCCTTTTGCATTTGGGGCATTGCCCATCCGGGCTTTCAAGTTTCAGGACCTTTCGATGACCGAGATCACCCGCGTACCAATCCAACCCCTGCCAAAAGGTTCGCTTGCCAAATTATGGGTTGGCATCGTCGTAGCGATTCTGATTGGCGTGGGAATCGCATGGTCGACCATGCCCAAGGGTGTCGATCTGGAAGTGATTACCGCCGGCACAGGGCCAAATCCTGGCCCCGAAGATGTCGTGTTCGTCAAATATGTCGGCAAGCTGGCCGATGGGACGGAATTCGATCGCTCGCGCGAACTGCCCGAAGGCGTGCCGCCGATTTTCCCGCAAGGTAGCCCGCTGCCGCTTGATGCAATGATGCCAGGCTTCCGCGAGGGTGCGCTGAAAATGCAGAAGGGCGGGAAGTACGAACTCTTCATCCCGGCTGAGCAGGGTTATGGTGCAAACCCGCCTCCAGGTGCGCCGATTCCGCCCAATGCGGATCTGACGTTCGAGATTGAGCTGGTCGATTTCATGAGCCGTGAAGACTTTCAACGTCGCATCCAGATGTTGCAACAGATGATGCAACAGGAAGGTGCCGCAGCCGACCAGGAAGCTGCGCCTCAACAATAGGGCGTTTGCGCTCCTTGAAGCCTGCGAGCCGCGCTGCTAGCGCGCTTGCCAATCACGAACTGCCAACGAAGGGCACAGACTATGTCCGTCGATAAGGCCACTGTGGCGAAGATCGCTTCACTGGCGCGAATCAAGATGAACGATGCCGAGCTTGAGCGCATGGTGCCCGAGCTCAACGGCATCCTTGGCTGGGTCGAACAGCTGGGCGAGGTTGATACCTCCGGCATCGCGCCGATGACCGCGGTCATCCCCAACCATCTGCGCCTGCGGGACGATGTGATCGATGCCGATCCGCTGACCGGTGGCGGCAGGCGCGACGATGTGCTCGCGAACGCCCCCGCCGCCGAACATGGCTTTTTCGGTGTGCCGAAGGTGATCGAGTGATGCCAGAGAACGCAAACACGCTGACCGATCTGGGCGTGAAGGATATCCGCGACGGCGTAGCGAACGGCGCCTTCACCGCGCGCGAAGTGGCCGAGGCCTTCAACACCGCCGTGGCAGGAGCGGCTGCGCTCAATGCCTTCATCGTGACCACGCCCGACCATGCGCTGGCGGCCGCCGATGCAACCGATGCAAAACGTGCCAGGGGTGAGGCGCTTGGAAAGATGGGCGGCGTCCCGATCGGCATGAAGGACCTGTTTGCGACGCGCGGGGTCCAGACTACTGCAGCAAGCCACATTCTTGAAGGCTTCAAGCCCGAGTATGAAAGCACCGTTTCCAGCAAATTGTGGGATGCGGGCGCGGGTATGCTGGGCAAGCTCAATCTTGACCAGTTCGCCATGGGATCCTCGAACGAAACCTCTTATTTCGGGAATGTTTCCTCGCCCTGGCGCAAGGCGGGATCGAATGCCGCGATGAGCCCGGGCGGCTCGTCGGGCGGTTCCTCCAGCGCGGTTGCCTCGCGCATCGCACCGGCGGCGACCGGCACCGATACTGGCGGTTCGATCCGCCAGCCTGCCGCATTCACCGGGATTTGCGGGATCAAGCCAACCTATGGCCGCTGTTCGCGCTGGGGCATTGTCGCCTTCGCGAGCAGCCTCGACCAGGCCGGGCCAATGGCGCGCAGCGTCGAAGATTGCGCAATCATGCTCGAGGCGATGGCCGGGTTCGACCCCAAGGATTCGACGAGCTTAGACATGCCTGTTCCCGAATGGGAGGCCAGCCTCAATGCCGACCTCAAGGGCAAGAAAATCGGCATCCCGCGCGAATACCGCATGGATGGCACCGACGAAGAGATCCTGAAGAGCTGGGAGCAGGGCAAGGAATGGCTGCGCGACGCGGGGGCCGAGATCGTCGATATCAGCCTGCCGCACACCAAATATGCGCTACCCGCCTATTACATTGTTGCCCCGGCAGAGGCGTCGAGCAATCTCGCGCGCTATGATGGCGTACGATATGGCCTGCGCGACCTGCCCGATGGGGCCGGCCTACAGGACATGTATGCTGCAACCCGTGCCGCGGGTTTTGGCGATGAGGTCAAACGCCGTATCCTGATCGGCACCTATGTGCTTTCGGCAGGGTTCTATGACGCCTATTACAACCAGGCACAGAAGGTGCGGGCGCTGGTTGCGCGCGATTTCGAGCAGGCATGGGCGGAATGCGACGTGATCCTCGCCCCGACCACGCCCACCGCCAGCTTCCCATTGGGCTCGCTCAACGAAGACCCGCTGACGATGTACCTCAACGACGTTTTTGCCGTGCCGGCCTCACTTGCGGGCCTCCCGGCAATGAGCGTTCCGGCAACAGTGAACGGCGATGGCCTGCCGCTGGGCCTGCAGATCGTCGGCAAGCCGTTTGACGAGCAGGGTGTGCTCAATGCCGGCTTCGCGATCCAGCAGCGTGCGGGGTTCAGCGCCAAGCCGGACAAGTGGTGGTGAGCTTGACGCGGCCGCCCGCCAGTGCGGCCGTTCGTTTCGAGTCTCTCGATGCGCTGCGCGGTATTTGCGCACTCTTTGTGGCCCTTTTTCACTTTCGGGCCGACGGACTGATCGTTTCCTCTGCGCTGGTTCGGAATGGCTGGCTGTTCGTGGACTATTTTTTCGTGCTGAGCGGATTTGTCATCGCGCACGGCTATGGAACGAAGCTCAACGAGGGAAAGATCACGCCCGCGCGCTTTCTGGCACTGCGGCTGGCCCGGATTTATCCGCTCCATCTTGCGGTCTTGCTGGGCTATGTCCTGATGGAATTGGTGCTTTTGGTCCTCTCCGACCAGCTTTCCGGTCTCACTTCGCGCGAGGCATTCTCCGGATCGCGAGACGGCTTGAGCCTGATCGAGAACCTGCTTTTGTTGCAAGGCCTAGGGTTTCGTGACGGATTGACCTGGAATGGTCCATCCTGGAGCATCTCGGCGGAGTTTTGGACCTATGCGGCATTTGCGGGCCTGCTGACGCTGCGCGGGCGGGTTTTGGCTCTCGCTTGCGGGATACTGGCAATCACCGCGCTGGCCTACATTGCCTACACTTCGGACACGCTTGACCTGACATATGATTTCGGTGTGGTGCGCGCGGTGCTTGGCTTTGCACTCGGAGTACTGACCTATCTTGGGTTTCGCCGATTTGGCGGGCCACAAGGCATGTTTTGGGAAGTGCTGGCCCTGACCGCGGCATTCGCTTTCGTTGCCTTTTCGACGAGCAGGATCACAATGGCCGCTCCCTTCATTTTCGGGGCTACGATCTGGCTGCTCGCGGCTGAGGGTGGTGGGTTGACCAAGGTGCTGCGAAGCAAGTTCTTCCAGACACTCGGCTTGCTGAGCTATTCGATCTACATGGTCCATGTCTTCGTGCAGGCACGACTGGGCGAGGGCCTGCAGCTATTCGGTCTCGCCGGAATTTCATCCGATGCACAGGGAATCACGCACATTGCCGCGCCGCCACTGGTGGGCGATGCATTGACCTTGCTGATGCTTGGAGTCGTCGTCGCAACTTCGTGGTTCACCTATCGATTGGTTGAGGAACCAGGCAAACGGATGCTGTCGAGCTTATTGCTCAGAAATTCAGCGACGTCGCGTGAGCGGCAGAGCGAAGTAGAATAGCCCTTTTCACGGGATGCGGCTGGCGTTAACGCGGCCAGCATGAGCAATTACCGTATCCAGGGCGCAACTGGCGAATGGGAGGTCGTAATCGGCCTCGAAGTCCATGCGCAGGTCACTTCGAAGTCAAAACTGTTCAGCGGCGCCTCGACCGAGTTCGGGGCGGAGCCCAATGCACAAGTGTCGCTGATCGATGCGGCGATGCCTGGAATGCTGCCGGTGCCCAACCGCGAATGCATCCGCCAGGCGGTGCGCACCGGCATGGCGATCGAGGCGCAGATCAATCCCTGGAGCCGGTTCGATCGCAAGAACTACTTTTATGCCGATCTGCCGCAGGGCTACCAGATCAGCCAGCTCTACCACCCGATCGTGGGTGAAGGGCAGCTGTTGATCGACGCGGACGAAAAGGCCGGAATTGCCGCCGACAAGGTGATCGGGATCGAGCGGATTCATGTCGAACAGGATGCGGGCAAGCTGATGCATGACCAGCACCCGACCATGTCCTATGTCGATCTCAATCGCTGCGGCGTGGCGCTGATGGAAATCGTCAGCCGACCGGACATGCGCAGCCCCGCCGAGGCAGGAGCCTACCTGCGCAAACTGCGCACGATTCTGCGCTATGTCGGTTCTTGCGACGGCAATATGGAAGAAGGCTCCATGCGCGCCGACGTCAATGTCAGTGTGCGCAAGCCGGGTGGGGAACTCGGCACGCGGACCGAGACCAAGAACGTCAATTCGGTACGCTTCGTGATGCAGGCGATCGAGCATGAGGCGAACCGCCAGGTCGATCTGATCGAAAGCGGCGGCACCGTGGTGCAGGAAACCCGCCTGTTCGATCCCAATACCGGCACCACGCGCAGCATGCGCAGCAAGGAAGATGCGCACGACTATCGCTATTTCCCCGATCCTGACTTGCTGCCGGTCGAGCTGGACGACGCTTTCCTGAGCGAATGCCGCGCGTCATTGCCCGAACTGCCCGACGCCAAACGCGCGCGTTATACCGGCGAACTGGGGCTGAGCGAATACAACGCCCGCGAACTGACCGCCGAGGTCGAGACATTTGCGCGGTTCGAAACGCTGCTAGCTGCCACCGCGGCCGGCATCGGCAAGCCAGAGACGGATGTTGCCACGCAGGTGGCCAACTGGTCGCTTTCGGTCGCGCCCGGCGTGATGAATGCGCTGGGTGCCGAGGCAAACGTCGCTTACGCAACCGCCGAGGCACAGGCGGCGATCCTCGATATGCAGGCCAAAGGCGAAATTTCGGGCGGGCAGGCCAAGGAAATCTTCGAAATCGTGCTCAAGACCGGGCGCGAGCCGGGCGAGATCGCAGAGACCGAAGGGCTGAAACAGCTGAGCGACACGGGCGCGATCGAAGGCGTGATCGAC